>JBAVPP010000062.1:0-7001 GCA_049693175.1 Gallionella sp.
GCATCACGGGTGTAGAGATCGGTGATTGCGGCGACCTCGATGCCGTTCTTGATGAGCGCGTATCGGGCGTGTATATGATCCGGCGGCATTGCGGATTCCGCCGTCGCCGTCTGCGCAAGCAATGGAATCCATGTGGCCAATAGCAAGCCGCCCCACCGCATCTTTATTCCAGCCCCGGCGAAATGAGCGCGTGCCCCGCTTGTTTGGGAGTGCTAAAAATAACCCGATTGTGCGCATCCAAAGTGATTTGATTTTGGCACAACCAGCGTACCGCCTGCGGATAGATGCGATGCTCCTCGTAAAGCAAGCGCGCCGCCAGCGTTTGCGCGGTATCGTCCGGCAGCACCGGTATCGCCGCCTGAATGATGATAGGGCCGTGATCCAGATCGGGTGTGACGAAATGCACCGTGCAACCGTGTATTTTTACGCCATCGTTCAAGGCGCGGGCGTGGGTGTCGATACCGGTATAAGCTGGCAGCAGCGAGGGATGAATGTTGATGAGTCTGCCGTGATAATGATTGACAAAGTCAGCCGTCAAAATTCGCATGAAACCCGCCAGCACCACGAAATCGGGCTGATACGCGTCGATGATTTTTGCCAGTGCCGCGTCGAAACCGGCGCGGTCGGCAAAGTCTTTATGCGAAATGACTTGCGTCGCGATGCCGTGTTGTTGCGCGATGCTCAAGCCTTCCGCATCGGCACGGTTGCTGATCACCGCCGCGATAGAGCAGGGCAGATTCGCTTTCAGCATGGCCTGCATATTGCTGCCCGCACCGGAGATGAGAATGACGATTTTTTTCATGTGGAAAATTCAGAAAGTGGCGCACACAAAAATAAATTTCGATCGCGCCACAAGTTCCGATTAACGCACTTGCGTTTGATGTTCGTCGCCGACTCGCGCACGTATCGTGCCGATGATTTTTGCGTTTTCACCCGCCGCATTCAGTTGCGCGAGTGCCGCATCCGCATCGGCTTTGGACACAATCACCACCATGCCGATACCGCAATTGAAGGTGCGATACATTTCTTGTGCCGCGACATTGCCTTGCGCTTGCAACCAGTGAAATAGTTTGGGCATAGACCAAGATTTTGCGTCGATTGCGGCGACCACATTTTGCGGTAAAACACGCGGTACATTTTCGCTGATACCGCCGCCGGTGATGTGTGCCATGCCTTTGATGGTCAGGCTTTGCATTAGTGCCAGCAAGGGTTTTACATAGATGCGCGTGGGAGCCATGATGACATCGGACAAAGTGCGTTCGCCATCGAACTTGGCGTTCAGGTCGGGATTGCTGCGCGCGATGATTTTGCGCACCAGCGAGTAGCCGTTGGAATGCGCGCCGTTGGAAGCCAAGCCTATCACCACGTCGCCCGCGACAATATTTTCTCCGGTGATGATGTTGGCTTTTTCCACCACGCCGACGGCGAAGCCCGCCAAATCATATTCGCCGACCGGATACATGCCGGGCATCTCGGCGGTTTCGCCGCCGATGAGCGCGCAACCCGCCTGTTCACAACCGCCCGCGATGCCTTTAATCACCTCGGTTGCGGCGGGGACATCGAGTTTTCCACAAGCGAAATAATCGAGAAAAAATAACGGTTCCGCACCTTGCACCAAAATGTCGTTGACGCTCATGCCGACCAAATCAATGCCGACCGTGTCGTGGATATTCAATTCAAAAGCGAGTTTTAATTTTGTCCCCACGCCGTCCGTGCCGGACACCAGCACCGGTTCTTTATATTTTTTGGAAATTTCCACCAGACCGCCGAAACCGCCGATGCCGCTCAACACTTCGGGGCGCATGGTGCGTTTGGCGTAAGGCTTGATGTTTTCGACCAGTTGGTCGCCCGCGTCAATATCGACTCCGGCATCGCGATAGGAAAGGCTGGTGGTATTCAAGTTGAGTTCTCGCTTTCTAAAAGGTAAGGTGCTACACGATTTTTCAACCGCGAATTTTACCCGAAATGACCTTACCCCGCTTTGCTGCCTTGCAATGGCTGCTGCTTGTTGTTGTGTTGGGCGGGACTTTTTACCTGCTCAGTCCGATACTCACGCCGTTTGTGGCGGCCAGTATTCTCGCCTATATCTGCAATCCGCTGGTGAGTCGCCTGACGCAATGCAAGCTGCCGCGCGCCTTGGCGGTGTTGCTGGTGATGGTTGCGTTGCTGATAATCGCGGTGCTGTTGCTGCTGATTTTGCTGCCTTTGCTGGAAAAAGAATTTGGCAATATCAGCACACGCTTGCCGGAGTTCATCGACACCGCGCGCGCCAAATTTTTGCCGCATTTGCAACAATTATTTGGCGCGTCCTTGCAATGGGATAGCAGCGCGCTAAAAAGTTTTGCGGCAACACATTGGCAGAGTGCGGGCGGCATGGCGCAAAAGATTTTGCCCTGGTTATCGAACAGCGGTGGCGCGATTATGGCGGTGGCCGCCAATTTTTTATTGATACCGGTGGCGATGTTTTACTTGTTGCGCGACTGGCCGGAATTGCTGGCGAAATTGGACGAACTGATTCCGCGCCACAGCTATGAACAAGTGCGAAAACTCGCCGCAGAAACGGACACGGTGCTGGCGGAATTTTTGCGCGGACAGGTTGCGGTGATGCTCTTGATGAGCGTGTATTACAGCGTCGCCTTGTGGTTGGTGGGCTTGGAATTCGCGCTGCCCATAGGCATCGTCGCGGGCATGTTGGTGTTCATCCCCTATCTGGGCATGGTTACCGGATTGTTGCTGGCGACGCTGGCAGCCGCGATGCAATTCACAGCCTTCAGCGATGTGCTATGGGTGTGGGCGGCGTTCGGTGCGGGGCAATTATTGGAAGGCATGGTGGTCACGCCGCGCTTGGTGGGAGAGCGTGTCGGCCTGCATCCGCTGGCGGTAATTTTCGCGTTGATGGCATTCGGCCAAGTGCTGGGTTTTTTCGGCGTGTTGTTGGCTTTGCCGCTATCCGCGATTTTATTGGTGGGCTTGCGCCACGTTAAAGCCTGGTATCTGGGCAGCAGTATGTATCGCTTGCCATGAGTCAATTACTACTCGACATCACGCCGGACTGGTGGCCGACACTGGATAACTTTGTGGTCGGTGGAAATCAGGAATTGCTCAGTGGTTTGCGCCACGCGCTGCAAGCCAAAAACGGCGAACGCATGTTCTATGTGTGGGGCGAACATGGTTGCGGTAAAAGCCATTTGCTGCAAGCCATCATAGGCGCGGCGCAGGCGGTCGAAATACGCGCCGTGTATGCCAAGCGCAGCGTGCCCGATGTGTGCGGTGTGGTCGCGGTGGACGATGTGGAAAAACTGTCCGAATTCGCGCAAATCGAAATGTTCAATTTGTATAACCAAGTGCGCGACAGTGGTGGCATGTTGCTGGTGAGCGGCAAAGACGCGCCGCAACATCTTAAGCTGCGCAAAGATTTGAAAACCCGTTTAGGCTGGGGGCTGGTGTATCAATTGCATGGTCTGAGCGACGATGAAAAAGCCCATGCTTTGCAACAACACGCCAAGAGCAAAGGTTATCGTTTGCCCAAGGAAGTCATCCAATATTTGCTGCGCCACGGACGGCGCGATTTACCCAGCTTAATGGCGGTGCTGGACGCGCTGGATGCGCATTCATTGAGTTTGCACAGACCGCCATCGGTACCCTTATTAAAACAAATCATGCAACCGGAATTGGAACTGAAATGAAGCTGGCGTTATTCGATTTAGACAACACCTTGTTAAACGGCGATAGCGATTTTGAGTGGTCGCAATTTTTGATACGCATCGGTGTTTTAGACGGCGAATTGTTCGAGGCGCAGAATTTGAGATTTTACGAACAATACCAAGCGGGCACGCTGGATATACACGCGTTTTTGGATTTTCAATTAAAGCCTTTGTCGTGTCATACGCGCAGCACGCTGGATACTTGGCATCAACAATTTATGCGCGACAGCATTATGCCTATGGTCACGCAAGGCTCGCGCGACTTGGTTGCAAGGCATCAGGCGGCGAATGATGTGTGCGTCATCATTACCGCCACCAACAGTTTTGTCACCGCGCCCATCGCCAAAGAATTCGGCATAGAAAATTTAATTGCCACCGAACCCGAACAAAAAAACGGCGAATTCACCGGAGCGGTGGCGGGTGTGCCGAGTTTCAAGGAAGGCAAAATCACGCGCTTGAATCAGTGGCTGAGTGAGCGCGATTGGACGCTGGACAGTTTTGCCGACAGCACGTTTTATAGTGACTCGCACAACGACTTGCCCTTGATGAAAATTGTGCGACATCCGGTTGCCGCGAATCCCGATGACACGCTGCGCGCTCATGCCCAAAAACATGCGTGGCCTATCATCAATCTGCGCGCCTAAAAGTTATGTGCGCACCAACCCCGCTTCAACTTCCATGCGTTTTTCCGCGCCCATCAATCGCTCCAACAAGGTCAACGCGAAGTCCATTGCCGTGCCGGGTCCGCGTGAAGTAATGAGCTTGCCGTCTTCGACAACGGCGGCTGTTTGTTGCGCGACTCTGGGGTAATCGTCCAAGCATGTTGGAAAGCTGGTGGCGCGTTTTTCGTTTAATAATCCGGCGGCTGCCAACACCGCTGGCGCGGCGCAAATCGCGGTGACGAATTTGTCTTGTGCAACCATTTTTTGCACCAGTTGCAACACGCGCACATCGGCTTTGAGATGATTCGTGCCGGGCTGCCCGCCGGGTAACACTACCATGTCAAAGTTCTTGTCCAGCGCGGCTTCCAGCGTGGTATCCGGTTGCAGCAGTATGCCGCGACTGCCGCGCAACACACCGTTGGTTAAGCCCGCCAAACTCACTTGCACGCCGCCGCGCCGCAGGATGTTCACCACCGTCACGGCTTCCAATTCTTCGCTGCCTTCGGCAAATAAAACCAACGCGCTTTTCATATTCCTTTACCCAGTTTGTAGGCGTGCAGCAGCGCGTTTTTGATGGCGGGTTGTGCAGACAATTCGTCGATATTCAACTCGCGTTTGGCAATGCTTTGCAGCAAGGAAACGATCTGGTGATCCTGCATAAATCCGGCGAATGCCTGTTGATCGAAATGACCATCGCGCAAAAAATCCGCCGCGATTCCGCGCGCGTTGAGGAACTCAATATCGGCTTCCTGCATCACTTCGTAAAGATAAGAAATGGTGTCGATGTTGTGCTCGCGCGCCAGTATCTGGTAAATCGAAAACGCGTGATTTTGCGTGTCCAAATCAATGTGCGAGACCAGATCGTAATCCCGGCCCTTGAAAGAAAATTCCACGCGTACATCTATGCTGTTTTTCATTGCTGGCCGCGCCTTAAAACGAAACACTGGTGCCGAATGTGGCAAAGCCATATTTCTGGCTGAACTTGGTGGCCGTTGCGGTGTTATAAGCAAACGGGATTTCGCCCACAAATTGATTGGTCATCAACTGGCCGCGAAAAAACACGGCAATATTGCGTGTGATATTGCGTGAAATATCGGCAACCAAAATGCGATTGGTCTGGTAACTCGTGCCGCCTCGACTGATGATTAACGCGTCTATGCCGCCGCGATTCAGACGCTGGAATTGATAACCCAAATGAGTCGTCCAATCTTCATTTTTCCATTGGAACATCGTGCCGAATTGGTAATAGTTGGCGTTGTAATTGACTTCCTGCAACACCGTTTGCGGAGTGGCAAAACTGGTGACGACTATGGATGCGCCGCACGGCGAGGCTAAACTGCCCGTGGTGCCGGCTTGGTTGAAATTCAAATTGTAATTACAGCCGTTGCCGCTGGTATACGTCCCGTTCATATCTCCGGTTGAGATATGGCTGATGCCTTTTCCGGCAAAGGCGGAAGCGGAATACTCCTGACTCAAACGCCAAGTGCCTACCATATCCAATTGCATTTGCCGGTCTTGTGGAGAGTTGACCGAATAGCTGGTGAGATTGCGGCCCAATATCAGCGTGGGCGTTGACTTGCTTAGGGTGCTGGCACTGTCGCCCCAGCCGCTGAAACGCAAGGCGTAATGCTCGTCGGAATTTGCATTGCCGGAGAGCTGGTATTGTCCGGCAAGTTGCCAGCTGTTCAAGACTTCCTGATCGAGGTGATAACTGATGTTGCGTTTCCATAAACCGCCGTCGAACGATAAATCGTCGGTGAGCGCGTAACCGGCGCGAAAATGCGAGCCGGTATAGTCGCCCACATTCGTCCCCGCGTAGCTGGTGCTGCCGCGCACATTGGCGACATCCAGCGTGGAATTGACGACATCATAAGCCGCCTCGGCGTGGAACTCGCCGGCGTGTTGAAATTGATCGGCGGACAGCAGCGCGTCCAGAGGCGCGGCCTGTGCGGCAACGCCGGACAATAATCCACCGAGCAAAAGAAAGGGGGTAAATCGCATGTGTAAATGAGTCATGGTTTTTTGCTTGGATAAAAAAATCGGGAAACGGTGTTGAGCCGTTTCCCGAAAGTTTACTTAAATTGACTAACTAAAGTTTAGCTTATTGCACGGTGACAGTAATCGTTTCGCCTTGACCGTTAACAGCTCCGACTGGTTGAAGAGTAAGAGGATTAACTGCGCCAGTTACAGTAATCGAGCCAGCTGGAACCAACGCTGTACCGGCACTGTTAGCAATCGAGTTCACACCGCTGACGATCATCTTCACGTTAAACGTGCCTTTAAGCGTGGTCAAGTTCTTGAAGATAGTGGCATTGGGGCTGGTGGAAGTAGCAAACGCTGCCAACATTGTGCCCACATTCATCTGAATACCGCCGCCAACATTTGCAACCGATGAGGCTACCGGGGTGAAAAAGGTGCCAATCGTGGTTGAATTGCTGCTGCTGATATTGGCGATTGTACCCGCTGTGTTTTTGCCATATGCCGTTGCCGCAGTTACACCGGAAGTCGCGGTAATGCTCAACACACCAGAAGCATTGTTCAGCGTCAAGCCCGTGATAGCGGCTTGCAAGCTACGGTTGTCACCCAAGGTGGTTGATGACACATCCATAGCGACCGAAATCGGGTTGGAGATTCC
>JBAVPP010000063.1:0-12131 GCA_049693175.1 Gallionella sp.
TGCCATGTGCCCAACCTCGCCATTGATGCGGAACACTTGCCGCGCATGGTGATCGGCATCTACGACTGGGCATTGCTTATCGACCACAAGCGGCGGCGCGCACGTCTGGTGTCGCATTTGCGTTACCCGGAAACCGCCGCACTTTTGGTTGAAATTCATGCGCGTTTAGCTCATCCGCCCGCGTCGCCGCACGAGCCGTTTATGGTACACGGAAAAATAACCGCCAATTTCAGCCGTGCCGGTTATGAACGCGCTTTTGCGCAAGTGCAAAATTATTTGCAGTCAGGCGATTGCTATCAGATCAATCTTGCGCAACGCTTTTGCGCAACCGCTAGCGGCGATGCATTACCAGCCTATCTCGCTTTGCGCAGTGAGAGTCCCGCGCCATATTCCGCATTTCTAAATTTGCCGAATGTGCAAATTTTGTGCGCCTCACCGGAACGATTTTTACGCGTGCAAAACGGCGTGGTGGAAACCAAACCAATTAAAGGTACGAGACCGCGCAGCGACGATGCGGCAAAGGATAAACAGCTTGCTACAGAGTTGGCGCATCACCCCAAAGACCGCGCGGAAAACTTGATGATTGTCGATTTGTTGCGCAACGATCTGGGCAAAAGTTGCCTGCCGGGATCGGTGCGCGTGCCCAAATTATTCGAGGTGGAAAGTTATGCCAATGTGCATCACCTGGTCAGCACCGTGCGCGGAAAACTGGCGGCGCGCCGCGACGCGCTGGACGTATTACGCGATTGTTTTCCAGGCGGTTCGGTTACCGGCGCGCCCAAGCAACGCGCCATGCACATCATCGAACAACTCGAACCAAACCGGCGCGGCATTTATTGCGGCGCGATAGGCTACGTCGGTTTTGACGGCAATATGGACAGCAACATCGTCATACGCACACTGGTTTACAGCAGCGGAGAAATTCGTGGCTGGGCAGGCGGCGGCATTGTCGCCGATTCAAAATGTGATGCGGAGTATCAGGAGACGCTAGACAAAGCGTCGGCGATGCTCAAAGTGTTGCGCCAATTCGGCGGGGAATGAGATTGAACGAGACACTTGACAATAGTTCGTATTAGAACTAAATTAGTTCGCGTTAGGACTATTTCGGTTTTAACACACGAACATATTTTGCAATCTAATTTCACAGGAGAGAACCATGTCAGCACATATCGCCCAAAAATCCCCGTATGCAGTCGAAGTCGAAGCCGGTAAAACTTACTACTGGTGTTCCTGCGGCAAAAGCAAAGGCCAGCCGTTCTGCGACGGTTCGCATCAGGGGTCGAGTTTCACGCCTGTGGCATTTGAGGCGAGCGAATCCAAGACCGTTTACTTCTGCGGCTGCAAGCATTCCGGCAACCAAGCGTTGTGTGACGGTAGCCATTCAAAACTGTAATTATCATGCTTAGCGTAATGCCAGTTGTATTCGTATCGCACGGTGCGCCGGACGCATTATTAAATGCGCCGGATAGTGTCGCGTGCTGGCAAAAGCTAGGTATGAGCATTCCCAAGCCGAGCGCGATTTTGATGGTTTCGGCGCATTGGGAAATGCATCAGACTACGGTGAGTTTGTCTGCCGCCCCGGAAACCATACATGATTTTTCCGGCTTCTCGCCCGCGCTTTATCAGATGCAATATCGCGCGCCAGGCGCACCGGATTTGGCCAAGCGCGTGCTGGAATTATTGGCGCGCGCCAATATTGCGGCGACCGCGCATCCCAATCGTGGCTTGGATCATGGCGCATGGGTGCCGTTGATGGCGATGTATCCGAACGCCGATGTGCCGGTCATGCAACTGTCATTGGTGGGCGATGCAAGTGCGGCTACGCATTACGAATTGGGTCGCGCGTTGTCCGCGTTGCGCGATGAAAATGTGCTAATCATCGCGTCCGGTGCGATCACGCATAATTTTTCCTGGTTGAGTTGGCGCGCGGAAAAAAATCAAACCACTTTGCTCAAAGCACAAACCTTCACCGATTGGGTAGCCGAGCGTGTCGCGGCAAAAGATATGACCGCTTTGCTGAATTATCGCACCGCACAATATGGCGCGGAAGCGCATCCCAGCGAGGAACATTTTCTGCCGCTGTTGTTCGCCCTCGGCGCGGCGCGTGACAGTACGCCGGTACGTTACCAGCCCGACTACACCTACGGCGCGCTGGCGATGGACGCGTATGTGTGGCGGGATTAGCCGCTCTTAATCGAGAAATAATGATGAGCGGTTTGCCTGCTCCGACACGGTAAACCTCCGCGAGAGGAGGGGGGGGATTAAGCCGTGGCGGCGAATTGGATGCGATGCAGTTGCGCATAGACGCCATTTTTTTCCAGCAGTTCGCGGTGTGTGCCGGTCTCGATAATCTCGCCTTTTTGCATCACCACGATGCGGTCGGCTTTTTCGATGGTGGATAAACGATGCGCGATGACCAGCGTGGTGCGGCCTTGCATCAGGGTTTCCAGCGCGGCTTGCACATAGCGTTCAGATTCGGAATCCAGCGCGGAAGTCGCTTCATCCAAAATCAGAATCGGCGCATCTTTGAGGATGGCGCGCGCGATGGCGATGCGCTGGCGTTGTCCGCCGGACAGTTTCACGCCACGCTCGCCGACCAATGTTTGCAAGCCTTCCGGCCATTCGCGTATAAATTCCATGGCGTGCGCGGCGGTCGCGGCGGCGATGATTTCAGATTCTGAAACTTCGCGTTCCTGACCATATGCGATGTTGGCGGCGAGTGTGTCGTTGAACAGCACCACCTCTTGACTGACCAGCGCGATATTGGCGCGCAGACTCGCCAGCGTGAGGTCGTTGAGATTGTGTCCATCCAGTGCGATGCAACCGTTACTCGGCAAATAAAAACGCGATACCAGATTGGCGAGTGTGCTTTTGCCGCTGCCGGACGCGCCCACCAACGCCACCGATTGCCCGGCTGGAATCTCCAGACAGATGTCGCGTAAAGCCAAGCGTGGTGCGTCTTGCGCGGCGGCCTCATCATCCTGATAGGCGAAATCGAGATGCTCGAAATGCAGTTGTCCGGTGGCACGACCCATGGCGATTTTACCGGTGTCCGGCTCGCTTTGTGTGTCGATTAGCGCGAACACACTTTCGGCGGCTGCAAGGCCGCGCTGCATGTGTTCGCTGACGCTGGTGAGACGTTTGATCGGCGCGGTCAGCATGAGCATCGCGGCGACGAAAGATAAAAATCCGCCCACGGTGGTGGCATCGGATTTGGCTTGGGAGGTGGCAAGATAGATGATAATCGCCAGTGCAATCGCCGCGACCAATTGCACCAGCGGCACGTTCGCCGCCGCCGCCGCCGCTTGTTTCATGGTGTGGCGACGCATGTCATTGGTTTCGACCGTGAAGCGTTGCTGCTCGTAATTTTGCCCGCCGAATAATTTGACGACTTTGTGCGCGGCGACGCTTTCTTCTATGACTTGCGTGATGTTGCCCATGGCACGTTGAGAGTCGCGGCTGGAATTACGCAGGCGACGATTGATGATGTAGATGACCAGTGCAACGGCGGGTGTGACCACCAGCGACAACAGCGTGAGTTTCCAGTTGAGATAAAGCAGCCAGCCCATCAAACCCATGATAATAATCGAGTCGCGTATGATTACCGTCACCACATTGGTTGCCGCCGCCGTGACTTGCGTGACATCAAAAGTGAGTTTGGAAATCAGATTGCCGGTGGCGTGATTGTCGTAATAGTGAGTTGGCAAGGTCAATAATTTGCGGAACATTTCGCCGCGCAAATCCATCACCACTTTGTTGCCTACCCAACTAATCGCGTATTGGGCAACAAACCCGGCGATGCCGCGCACCAAAAAAATCAGAATGATAATCAACGGAGCCCAGCGTATGACGAAATCATCCTTTTGCACGAAAGTCCCGTCCAGCATGGGTTTGAGCAGGGCGGGTAACAGCGGTTCGGTGGCTGCGGAAATAGCCGTGCCGACGATGGAAGCCGCGAACACGCGCCAATAAAGTTTAACGTAGGAAAGCAGACGCAGGTAAAGTTGGGTGTTGGTGAGATTCATGGCGCGCACTTTAGCAGAAAACGTCAAGCTGCTGCCGCTGTGCCTTGTGAAACGATGCTTGCGGGGCGTTCTAATCGCGCCGGGTTGGGGCGTGACGCGTCGAACTTACTGCTTGATTTTAAGATTGCCTTCCCACTGGCAAGCGCAACAGTGATAGCGTTTGATGCTGACGAATAAGCTGATGAAGCGGTCTATGAGGCGGCGGTGAATGCGATCCAGATGAGCAGATTTGCACACGGGACAACTTCGATTTTCAGCCGTTAAAAGTGAGCCGGTCTGACTCAATATTTTTTCCATCGCAAGCGGGGACATTTCATTACTCCATTGTTATCGTGTCACAGTAAGGAGCAAAAAATATACCTGTGCTGCGTCATAACATATTTTCTGCGTGTTCATTCTAAGTAAAACAAACAAGGCGTTGTTGGCAAAGAAGGCCTAGTTATTTTTTCAAAAATAATAGGAGAATATTAAAATATCCGGTTGGGGGCTTTGTTAAAATTTCGTGAAATTGAGGGCGGGGCGGGGGGGAAGGCTAAAGGTCTATGCCGGGTTGGGCGCGGACTCCGGCGCGAAAAGCATGTTTGATGTCTTGGATTTCGCTCACGGTATCGGCTATTTCCAACAAACAATCCGGCGCGGCGCGACCTGTGATGACGACATGCTGTGATGTGGGACGAGCCGCCAAGTCGGCGCACACTTGCTGTGCATCCAGATAGCCGTAATTCAACAAATAAGTGAGTTCATCCAGCACCACCAGATGCAGCGAGGCATCGCGCAAAAAACCTTGCGCCACTTGCCAACCGCGCTGCGCGGAAGCGATATCGGCATCACGATTTTGTGTTTCCCAAGTGAAGCCATCGCCCAATACTTGCCAGTTCACATTGCTTTGCGCGCCGAGGAATTTTTCTTCGCCCGTATCGCGCCGACTCTTGAGGAATTGCGCCACGACGACTTTGTAGCCATAGCCCAAGGTGCGCGCCACCATGCCGAATGCCGAACTGGATTTGCCTTTGCCGTTGCCGGTTAGGATAAGCAGCAAACCCTTGTCCTGATTGGCTTGCGCGATAGCCGCGTCGACCACGGACTTTTTTCGCGCCATGCGCTGTTGGTGTTGCTCACCGGTGTCCGGCATGGCTTAATTTACCGTGGAATGTTGAGTGTTGGTGTGATGAGAAAGCCATGCGTATAGCAAAACAGACGGTGCGAGATATATCGCCACACTGCTTAAATAGGGCAAATAATATTGCGCGACATTACCCAGATATTGCGCCAATCCAACATCAGTATAGCGGCCGGAAAACGCGAAAAAAGTCAGATTGGAAATGGCAAATGCCGCGCTTGTGGCAACAAAAGCAATCAGCGTGAACAAGCCTAGGCTGTGCCATGTCGCGCGATGTTTGGTCGCGTAAAAACGCCCCGCGTAGAACAACACCGCGTAGGTCGGAATCAAGAACCAATAGGCGGGCGAAAAACACCAATCGCTCACGCCCGCAAAGTTGAACGCGGCGTAATCCGCCAGTCCAGCGACGACCAGCAAAGCGGGAAAAGCCAGCATGGGCAAAACAATTCCCGCCAATAAAAACACCGCCAGCGAGGCATCGGGCAAGTGTGTGACGGAATCGAAATGGTGAGAGCGTGTGCCCGCCATGAGCAATACCAGCAGGGCAAATAAGGCGAGAGATTGTGATTTTGTGAGTTGCATTTTTTAACTCCTGATACATAAAAACGGAACGCGCTCACCTTATCACAAAGGCGGGCGCGTTTCACGGATTAAGCGTTATTGTTGGTAGTTCAAACCCACGAATAGCGTGCGTCCCAAAGTGTTATAGCCATACACTTCGGCGTAGTTGCGATTGGTCAAGTTGTCCAATCGCGCCGTGACGTTGAAATGCTGGTCTATGGTGTAGCGCGATGTCAGGTTGAGCAAAGTGTAGGCAGGCAACGTTACGCTAGTATTGGCAAACGTGTTGGTGTTGAAGTAGGCATCTTGACGCGCACCACTATAACGCAGCTCTGTACCCACATTGAACTTGGCGTAATCATGCGATGCGGCGATGCTGGCGAATTGTTTGGCGCGACGCAACAAAGTCTGTCCGGTAGCGGTGTCGTGCGGGTTTTGGAAGGTCGCGTGCATTTGCAAATGACTGTTGCCGAAATTGCCCGCGTAACTCAACTCCTCGCCAGTGATTTGCGCTTGGTTGATGTTGATCATGGTGGTTCCGGCTGCATTGCCTGCAATCAAATCACGAATACGATTGTCGAAATACACCGCGTCCACATGATGATTGTTTGCCGCGTAGTGCAAGCCGATTTCCTGATTCTGAGAGCGCTCGGGCTTTAAGTGGGCATTGCCCTGATAACCGAACGACAGGGGGTAATACATATCGTTGAATGTTGGGGCTTTGAAGGCGTTGCTGATGCTTGCCGTGGCGCGCCAGCTATCCGCAAACGATATGCCGTAAGCCAGCAAGCCAGCGTTGGCCGCACCGAAATCCGAGTAGTTATCTTGACGCAAATTGAACTGCACTTGCTGTGCGCCATACTCGCCCGTGTAGCCTGCCAACACACTATTCACGCTGCGTGATGATAGTGAAAACAGCGTGGTGGAGGTGACTGCTTGTGCCAAATGTTCCGCCCCCAAATTTACCTTTTGCGTGTCGGAAATTTTTAGCGCGTTTTGCCAAGCGAGTTGGTCGCTCTTGGTCTGAAAGCGTGAGGACAAAACACTGTTGGTATAACTGTGATTGTCATCAACACCCTCGGCCAGTTGCACTTGACTGTGCCAGGTGTCGTTGAATTGGTCATCCATCGCCACAGAATATTTATCGAGATTCGCGACAGAATTATTGATGTCGGTGGGTGCGCCGAACGCGTTATCGATAGAGCTGTTGCCGCGCGTACTCAGCACCGATGCCGACAAAGCGTGATCGGCGTTGAACGCGTGTTTGATTTGTGCATCCACGGTGTTGTTGTCATAGCCGTTGTTGTTGGGATTCGCGCCCGGCATGAGTTGCGAATTCATCGCCGATACACCGTCAGTCTTGACGTGTCCTGCATTCACGCTGAACGAGGTGTTGTCCACCGCGCCGGAAAAGCCCGCCGATTCTTTTTGCAAGCCGTGGCTGCCGATGCCCGCGCTGGCATTGACCACTGGGTCGCCGTGACCTTGTTTGGTAAAGATTTGGATCACGCCGCCGATGGCTTCCGAGCCATACAAACTACTGACGTTGCCGCGCACGACTTCGATGCGTTCTACATTATCCAGCATGATGTGTTCGATGGCAGTCGTGCCTGCCGTGGCGGAATTGATGCGCACGCCGTCGATCAACACCAGCACCTGATTGGAATTCGTGCCGCGCATAAATATGCTGGATTGCGAACCGAGTCCGCCAGTTTGCGTGACTTCGACACCCGCGACAGAGCGTAGCAGCGTTGCCACATCGGTCGCGCCGGATGAGCGTATTTCCTGTTCGTTTAGCAAGGTGGTGTCGGCCAGCGTTTTGCTCAACGCCTGTGGCAAGCGTGTCGCGGTGACGACGATTTCGTCGGGTGTGTCGGCAAATGCGGCGATAGGCAAAGTAATCGCACCGAATAGCGCGAGCGTGATAAGTTTTTGGTTCATGGTTTTTTCCTGAGTGGTTTCCAAGCGTCCCCGTTGGAAGATCAAAATTCAGGAAATGTTGCGAGTGTATTCATTGAGGTCAGGCATGACCTGTGTAGAAGCGAACCTTGCTCGCGATTATTTTCGCGAGCAAGGTTCGCTCCTACCTGAATGATGCGCCACCCGCAGCATCTCCTGTACGTGTGCAATCAGGCCGGTATCCGGGCTCACAAGTTTTGCTGCATCACCTTCCCATGTTGTTACACAGTGGCATATCGACGCAGCCGCACTTGCTTACCGTTGCGGGGGCAGCACAGGCATCACACCTGTTTCCCGTTTAACCACATGACTCGCGTCACGCAGCACCTCAAAGCGGCGCGCACCTTAACACAAATCATTTTCGCCACCAAATGCGTGTGATTACAAACTGCTTATATAACCAGTCCTTACCATTTGACTTATCAGGGCTTTTCAAACTATAGTCAAGGCATGGAAAATCAATTGCGCGCACTTGAAAGTAAACTCGATCAGCTGATTGTGATGACGGCTAAATTGCGCGCGGAGAATCATCAACTACGCCAAGACTTGGCGCATACCCAAAGCGGCAATCGTCAATTGGTCGACAAAATGGATGAGGCGAAACAACGCTTGGAAAAATTACTCATCAACTTACCGGATGCAACAGCATGAGCAGCTCGACCAAGACGTTAGAGATCAAATTACTGGACCGTGAGTTGCGCGTGGCATGTCCCGAAAATGAGCGCGGCGAATTGCTTGATGCGGTGGCATTTTTGGACAAGCGTATGCGCGAAATACGCGATGCCGGCAAGATTGCCAGCGTGGAGCGCATCGCGTTGATGGCAGCATTGAATATCACGCACGAATTACTCAAAACAAAAGTCGGTCGCGGATTTGACCTCGCCGACTTTACGCGTAGAATGGATGCCATGCAGGCAGCAATCGACACGGCGTTAGCCGAACAAGAAAAGCTGTTCTAGTTTGTCCCTGCGGTGTTCGACTGATTCATGATTCTTTGACCGATAAGCTCTGCTTAAGGTTGCAACCTTTACCGTCGCTGTTGTGAATGTCCCTTGCGGATGTACCTGATGCGACTTGGACGCGACCCTCTTGAACCCTGGTTCAAGATATTGGATCACCGGCACAGGCGGGGACTCTATTTCGATGCGACCTTACGGGGTCGCATTTTTTCTGGATGAAATGATATGCGTTATTGGCTAATGAAATCCGAACCGGGCGATGTCAGCATTGACGATCTCGCTAATTTTCCCGAGCAAACCGTGGCTTGGTATGGCGTGCGAAATTATCAGGCGCGCAATTTTATGCGCGACCAAATGACGGTGGGTGATGGTGTGTTGTTTTATCATTCCAATTGCAAAATACCGGGCATCGCGGGCATTGCCAAAGTCAGCAGCGTCGCCTATCCCGATGCCACGCAGTTCGATAAAAAAAATAAATATTTCGATGCAAAAGCCACGCCGGAAACGCCGCGCTGGTTTAATGTCGATGTGCAACTGGTGAAAAAAATCGCGCTGATTTCACTGGATGAAATGCGTGCGCACCCTGAGTTGGAAGGTATGCGCACTTTGCAGCGCGGCAATCGTTTGTCCATCACGCCTGTCGATCCGGCAGAGTGGAAATTTATTCTGAAAAATCTGGTGGGCGCGTGAATTAATAAGTATTCACTTGACCAAAAAGTTGGGATAGCCAACACTTGCAGCTGACGCGATGTCCTTTGCGTTTATGTCTTGGTTTTATTTAACTCAGGAGAAATAAAATGACACAGCAACATTCCCGTTTCATGCGTTTGATCAGCCGTGTTTTGATGTTTAGCATGTTGGCTATGAGCGTCCCATTGCAATCAGCTTTTGCAGGTATTGTTGAAACGGATCAGCTCGTCGCACACGATTTGGCGATGCAAGATCGCGCCAAGATTAATGCCTTTCTGGATCGCGCCGATGTACTCGCGCAAATGCAACAACAAGGCGTAACGGCGAATGAGGCAAAGGCTCGCGTTAGCGCGTTGACCGATGAAGAGGCGCATGGCATCGCCGGGAAATTGGATCAGTTGCCCGCCGGTGGCGACATTCTCGGTTTGCTGTTTACGGTGTTCATCGTGTTGTTGATTACCGATATTTTGGGTTTCACCAAAGTGTTCCCGTTCACACACGCGATTAAACGATAACTGAAAATGTGGACTATGAACGCCCGTGTTTTAGCGGGCGTTTTATTTTTGTGTCTAAGTGCCTGCGCCACGCCGCCGCAAACGCGGTTGCTACTCGCCACATCACCGGAAAATCTGCCCAGACACGCCGAGTTAACCGGTGTGCCTTTTATCGCGCAAGACGCTTTTCAATGCGGCCCGGCATCGCTGGCTATGGCATTGAACACGGCGAATTTCTCGGTCACACCCGACACGCTTAAACCCGAACTTTATTTGCCTGAACAACACGGCAGCCTGCAAGTCGAGATGCTGGCGGCAGCGCGTCGCCACGGCGCGACCGCCTATCAACTTGCGCCCGATTTGACTGCCGTGCTGCGCGAAGTTGCGGATGGCACGCCCGTTATTGTGCTGCAAAATTTGGCGTTTAATTGGTATCCGGTTTGGCATTACGCCGTGGTGGTCGGCTACGATTTGAATGAGGCGGAAATTATTCTGCGTTCCGGGCCTGAGCAGCGGCAACTATTGCCGATGAGAACCTTTGAGTACACTTGGGCGCGCGGTGAATATTGGGCGATGACGGTTTTGCCTCCGGGCAAAATCGCCGTGACCGCCGAGCCGACAAACTTTATCGCCGCCATCAGCGCGTTGGAAAAAGTCAGTGGCGCGGACGCGGTAAAAAATACCTATCGCGCCGCATTAATTCGTTGGCCGGACAATCTTTCCGCACAAATCGCGCTCGGAAATAACGCCTATCGTTTGCATGATTTGAATGCCGCCGAAACGGCTTTTCGTCAGGCGGCACAAACGCATCCCGATTCGGTCGCCGCGCTGAATAATCTCGCGCAAGTTTTGGCGGATCAAGCGCGTTATGCAGAAGCCCTCAGCGTCGCGCAGCACGCCGTCGATTTGGGCGGCACGCTCGTTCCGCTGGCGCAAAAAACATTGGCGGACATTGAAAATAAATTGCAGAAGTCTCGTTAATAAAACTTTATTTTATTCGCCCAAATACGCACGCTGCACCGCGTCGCTGTTCAATAACTCATCTGCTGTGCCCGCCAAACTAATCGCGCCGCTTTCCATCACATAGCCACGGCTGGCGACTTGTAGTGCCAGCTTGGCATTTTGTTCCACCAGCAAAATACTCATGCCCAGCTCGGAAATTTCGGTGATGGTTTGGAAGATTTTTTTTACCATCAGCGGCGCGAGTCCCATGCTGGGTTCATCCAGCATTAGCAAGCGCGGTCGGCTCATCAATGCGCGTGCCATCGCGACCATTTGCTGTTCGCCGCCGGATAGCGTGCCAGCCAGTTGTTCTTTGCGCTCATGCAGGCGTGGAAATAATTCGTACATGTGCGTCAAATCGGCGGCAATCTCATCAGAATTGCTGCGGCTGTAAGCACCCATCAGCAGGTTTTCACTGATACTTAGGCGCGCGAATATGCCGCGACCTTCCGGTACCAAAGCAATGCCTTGCGCCACGCGCTGATGCGCGGGAATGTTGTTGAGATTTTTCCCGTCGTATTTTATTTCACCGCTGTTTACTGGCAGCAAACCCGCCAAAGTTTTGAGCGTGGTAGTTTTGCCCGCGCCGTTGCTGCCGATGAGCGCGACCAATTCGCCGGGCGCGATGTCGAGCGTGATGCCTTTGACCGCACGTATACCGCCGTAGCCTACGTGCAAATCTTGGATTTGCAATATCGGTTTAGTCATCGCCCGCTCCCAGATAGGCAGCGATTACAGCGGGATGATGGCGCACATTTTTCGGCACGTCTTCGGCAATTTTTTTGCCGTAGTCCAACACCGCGACGCGGTCGCACAGCCCCATGATGAGCTTCACGTCATGCTCAATGAGCAGCACGGTGATGCCGCCGTCGCGTATGGTTTGCAGCAAAGTTTTCAGGCTCTCGGTTTCCGTGGCATTCATACCGGCGGCAGGTTCATCTAACGCCAGCAATAGCGGTTCGGTCGCCAGCGCGCGGGCGATTTCCAAGCGGCGTTGTTCGCCGTAAGACAGATGTTTCGCCAGCGTGTGCGAGGATTTGGTGATGCCCACATAGCGCAATAATTCTTCGGCGCGCTGCGAGATATTTCGCTCTTCGTCGCGTGTTTTTTGGTTGCGCAACAACGCGCCGAACACGCCAGATTTTGTGCGCACATGCCGACCTATCATCACGTTTTCCAACGCGCTGAGATTAGCGAACAAGCGGATATTCTGAAAAGTTCGCGCGATACCGGCTTGCGCCAATACGTGCGGTTTAGGCGTTTGATAGCGATGCCCGTTGAACTCGAATTGCCCGCTGCTGGCTTGGTACAAGCCGGTGAT
>JBAVPP010000064.1:0-4465 GCA_049693175.1 Gallionella sp.
GGCTTCTTGGCTGCAACCGCCTTCTTGGCGACGGCCTTCTTTGCTGCTGGTTTAGTTTTCTTTACTGCTGCCATTTCGTTCTCCTTCACAATGAAAGTTAAAAATACAACACCTACGACTACTACACCCTCAGCCCGCGCTCAGCGTCAAGCACGACCCAAAGCCATCGCCCGATTCCACTTGTTCGCGCCGCATTATTTTTCTACTTGTCGGCCACACAAAACATTTGGAACAACGCGTCATCTTTCCTCTTCGATGCGCGGGGCAAAACTTACACAAAAAAATCCCTCAACAACAATTCTAAAAAACTAATCCCAAGACAACGCTCCGCCGGTTTGATACTCGGTGACGCGTGTCTCAAAGAAGTTCTTTTGGTTACGGCCAGACGACATAGCCGCCTTTAACATGCTACGCATGTGAGCCTGCGCCGAAAGAACTTCTATACTCAGTCCCACGATAACGCTCCGCCGGTTTGATATTCGGTCACGCGGGTCTCAAAGAAGTTCTTTTCTTTTTTCAGGTCTATCATTTCCGCCATCCAAGGGAACGGGTTGGTCGCGCCCTGATACAGGATGTCCACACCAATTTGCTGGCAACGGCGATTGGCGATGAAGCGCAAATATTCTTTGAACATGCTCGCATTCAAACCCAGCACGCCGCGCGGCATGGTGTCCTCGGCGTAGGCATATTCCAGCTCCACACCTTTTTGGAACAGGCCGCGAATTTCCTCGCGGAATTCCGCCGTCCACAAATGCGGATTTTCCATTTTGATTTGGTTAATCACGTCCACGCCGAAATTCAGATGCATGGATTCGTCGCGCAAAATATATTGGTATTGCTCAGCCGCGCCAGTCATTTTATTTTGACGACCCAACGCGAGTATTTGCACAAAACCCACATAGAAGAACAAGCCTTCCATGATGCAGGCGAACACAATCAAACTGCGCAACAATGCCTGATCGGACTGCGGCGTGCCGGTTTTGAATTCGGGATTGGTCAGCACATCAATGAAAGGCAGCAGGAATTCATCCTTGGCGCGTATGCTTTCCACTTCGTGGTACATATTGAAAATTTCGCCGTCGTCCAACCCCAAACTTTCCACGATATATTGGTAAGCGTGAGTATGGATCGCCTCCTCAAAAGCCTGACGCAGCAAGTATTGGCGGCATTCTGGATTGCTGATGTGGCGGTAAGTGCCGAGCACGATATTGTTCGCGGCGAGGCTGTCGGCAGTACTGAAAAATCCGAGATTGCGTTTCACCAAACGACGCTCATCCTCACTCAGCTTGTCGCTTTTCCATAGCGCGATGTCGGCAGTCATATTGACTTCTTGCGGCATCCAATGATTCGCGCAAGCCGCCAGATATTTTTCCCAAGCCCATTTATATTTGAAAGGCACCAACTGATTTACGTCGGCGTTGCAATTGATGATGCGTTTATCTTCGACGCGTATCCGCCCGGTGGACACAGTCTTTTCGGGTGTCGGTGGAATATTTTTTGTGGTCACGCTCGCGTGTTGTAGTTGCATCCCTTGAACATCGTCAAACATCGATGTGCGCATCATACCTAAAGCTTGCGAGTTAGGTTTAATTTTTTCATCAAAAGTCAACATTTTTTATTCTCCTAAATTTCTGACCAACTTTACTGCCGTTTTTATCTGTCTCACGAACCCGAAAACAGAATGAAAAATCACAAACTTCATACAGCGATTTTTCTAAATTCTGTTTTACTGTCATGCCTCACATTCGGGGTTGTGGCTACTGGCTACGGCCGCCCGCGATGCGGGCTTCACGTTCGCTACGCTCACATGAGCCTACGCCGTAATCCTAGGCGCGAGCATGTCACTGACATGCCTCGCACTCAGGATTATCAATCGAGCAGAATTGCGTGGTTTCGGCAACTTCGTTACCACTGGAAACCGCATTCAATGCGCCCGCTTTGCCGGTCGATTTTTCTGCCGAGGTCGCGCCTAAAGTACGCAAATAATATGTCGTCTTCAAGCCACGCAACCACGCCAGCTTATAGGTTTCATCGAGCTTGCGGCCCGACACACCCGCCATATAAATATTCAGCGATTGCGCCTGATCTATCCATTTTTGGCGGCGCGATGCGGCTTCGATTAACCAGCTGGGCTCGACTTCAAAAGCGGTCGCATACAAGGTGTGCAACTCGGCGGGAATGCGGTCGATTTTCGCCAGCGTGCCGTCAAAATATTTAAGGTCGGCGATCATCACTTCATCCCACAAACCCAGTTGCTTGAGGTCGCGCACCAGATGTTCGTTGATGACGGTGAACTCGCCGGACAAATTCGATTTCACAAAAATATTCTGATAGGTCGGCTCGATACAGGCTGACACGCCGATGATATTTGAGATGGTCGCAGTCGGTGCAATCGCCACGCAATTCGAGTTGCGCATACCGTGTTGTTTGATGCGGGCGCGCAACGCGTCCCAATCCATGCTCACCGAAGTGTCGACTTCCACATAACCGCCGCGCTCAGTGCGCAACATGTCCAGCGTGTCTTGCGGCAAGATGCCTCTATCCCACAAACTGCCGCGATAGCTGGCATAACGGCCGCGCTGCTCCGCCAATTCGGTGGATGCCCAGTAAGCGAAATAACACACCGCTTCCATGGAACGGTCGGCGAATTCCACCGCCGCGTCAGACGAATAAGGAATACGCAATTCGTGCAAACAATCCTGAAAACCCATGATGCCCATACCGACCGGACGATGTTTGAGATTGGAATTGCGCGCCTTGCCCACCGCGTAGTAATTGATGTCGATGACATTATCCAACATGCGCATCGCGGTGTTGATGGTGCGCTGCAATTTTTCATGATCGAGTTGGCCGAACTTTTCATGCCCGCGTGGATACAGATGCGCCGCCAGATTCACCGAGCCCAGATTGCACACGGCGATTTCGCTGTCATTGGTGTTGAGCGTGATTTCGGTACACAAATTCGAGCTGTGCACCACGCCGACATGCTGCTGCGGCGAACGGATATTGCACGGGTCTTTGAAGGTAATCCAAGGATGACCGGTTTCGAACAACATGGTCAAAATCTTGCGCCACAAACTGGATGCCTGAACTTTTTTGAACAGCTTGAGTTCGCCATTCGCCGCTTTGGCTTCGTAGTTGGTGTAAGCGCGCTCAAAATCCGCACCAAATTTATCGTGCAAATCGATGGCATCATTCGGCGAGAACAACGTCCACTCGCCACCTTCCATAACGCGCTTCATAAACAAATCGGGTATCCAATTTGCGGTATTCATGTCATGCGTGCGGCGGCGATCATCACCGGTGTTTTTGCGCAAATCCAAAAATTCTTCCACATCCAGATGCCAAGTTTCCAAATAGGCACACACCGCACCCTTGCGCTTGCCGCCTTGATTCACCGCCACCGCTGTATCGTTCACCACTTTCAAAAATGGCACCACGCCTTGCGATTGACCGTTGGTGCCTTTGATATGCGCACCCAGCGCGCGCACCGGAGTCCAGTCGTTACCCAATCCACCGGCATATTTCGCCAACAGCGCGTTCTCTTTGATGGCTTCGTAAATGCCGTCCAAATCGTCGGCGACGGTGGTCAAATAGCACGACGACAATTGCGAACGTTGCGTGCCGGAATTGAACAACGTCGGAGTTGAACTCATAAAATCGAAGCTGGACAACAGGCGATAAAATTCCACGGCACGCGCTTCACGGTCGATTTCATTCAGCGACAAGCCCATCGCCACGCGCATAAAAAATGCCTGCGGCAACTCAATACGCTTTTGGTTGATGTGCAAAAAATATCGGTCATACAAAGTTTGCAAACCGAGGTAACCGAATTGCAAATCGCGCTGCGCATCCAACTCCTGACCGAGACGTTGCAAATCGAATTGCGACAAACGCACATCTAACAACTCGGCGGCGATACCTTGCTTGATAAATTTCGGAAAATAATCGGCATAGCGCGTGGACATGTCGGCTTGCGCAACTTCCTCGTCCAGCACTTCGCTGCAAAAACTATTCAGCAACAAACGCGCGGTGACAAAATCGTAAGCGGGTTCTTTTTCAATTAGCGAACGCGCCGACAACACCAGACATTTATCCACTTCATGTTGCGGCACACCGTCGTACAAATCTTTGAGTGCCGCCTTAACCACAACGTCTGCATCCACCACACTACCCAGACCCACGCAGGCGGACTGCACCACAGCGGACAATTTCTCCAAATCCAGTGGCGACACCGAACCATCGGCGTGTTTCACATTGATGACGTGAACGGGTGCCGCATGTTTGGTTTTCGCGCGTGAACGTGAACGCTCCTCGCGGTATAAAACATAAGCGCGCGCCACATCATGCTCACCGGAGCGCATCAAGCCCAACTCGACTTGATCTTGTATATCTTCGATGTGCATCGTGCCGCCGTGCGGCATACGGCGCAGCATCGCGCTCACCACACCGGCGGTGAGTTGCT
>JBAVPP010000065.1:0-1613 GCA_049693175.1 Gallionella sp.
CGCTAAACAATATTGTTAAAGTGATGGATGCGGCAAGTGCGGCGAAGATTCCCGTTGTGCTGGTGCAAAACATTCTGCCCAAAAACTCTCCCATCATGGCCGAAGGCTCATTAGGAGCCGCGCTGCACAAGATGGTTGCTACCCGCCCACACAATTATTTTGTCGCCAAGAAACTACCAAGTGCCTTTGCGGAAACAAACTTGGAGGATTGGCTACATCAGCAAAACATAGACACGATTACCGTGATTGGCTACATGACGCACAACTGCAATCTCTCAACCATGTTGCAGGCTTTCCATAACGGCTTTTCTGTTGAATTCATAAGTGATGCCTCCGGCTCAGTGCCTTATGAAAACCGGGCGGGTCAAGCAAGTGCCGAGGAAATTCATCGCGTCATTAGTGTGGTTCTTCAGTCGCGTTTTGCGGCAGTAATGTCGGCAACCGAATGGATAGCGATGTTGGAGTCTGGCGAGAAACCAGAGCGTGATTCAATCTATTTTTCAAATCGCCGAGCGCGTGGTCTGGTGGTACAAGCATGAATATGCCAATTACCAAAGGTGCTCATCACATTGGCTTAACGGTTTCCAGACTGGAAGAAAGTGCGGCTTTCTTTGTTTCATTGTTGGGCTGGAAAGAAGTGCACAGGAACGATAAATATTCTGCTATCTATGTAAGCGACGGTAGTGTGATGGTGTCGCTGTGGGCAAGCAAAGAACATCCCCCAAACGCATTCGACAGAAACAAAAATGTCGGCTTGCATCATGTAGCGTTTCAAATTGAAAGCGAAGCCGGCCTGTACCGTGTGCACACAAAGCTATTTAATAGCTGCGTAAAAATTGAGTTTGCACCGGAGCTATTGGGCAAGGGACCTGCAAAACACATGATGTGCTTTGAGCCGAGCGGCATTCGGATAGAATTTATCTGGCTCGGCAAATAGAGTGCGACATGATTAACTTACGACTGTTTGTGCCAAAGGATGCCGATGTAATCGAAAAGTGGCCAATCTATCCTCAGCCTTTTGAATACATGGACTATGCCTTGAGGCAAGACGGCTGGATAGCGGAATATCGAGACCAGCCTGATACATGGATTTATGTCGCGGAGCGTGCCGGCTCGTTAATCGCATTCACGATTCTTTCCATGACGGCGCAAGGTGAGGCAAAGTTCCGCATCGCGTTACGTGCGGACGAGCTGGGGCAAGGTCTTGGCATTGTGACCGCCCAAAAAATATTGACGATTGGGTTCGATGAAATCGGGCTGAAGCGTATTCATCTTATTGTTCGAAAAGATAATCATAGGGCTATCGAATTGTATCGGCGGCTAAGATTTTCTCTTTGTGGAGAATGTTGCAAAACTATCAATAATAGGCTGACTCATTTTTTTATGATGGAGATTTTTTCAGGTTGAATTCGCGCCAGTAATGCAATAATGCGCACATGGTTTCCGTACACCAACCCGCTCACCAAAACTCGCATGACACCACCGCCTGGTTGAAAAATCTGGGCGGTGTTTTCGCGCCCGCCGAAGTGGAAAAAATTGCGCGCGCCATCGCGTTCGTCGAGCCGCTTTACGCCGACCAAGTTGAGTTGACTGGCGCGCCGTTGTTGCGGCAC
>JBAVPP010000066.1:0-6310 GCA_049693175.1 Gallionella sp.
ACACTTTCGGCAACCGGCAATCGCAAAGTGCAAGTCGGTTTCGAGCCGCTGGTGACGGGTTTTGTGCGCGTGCCTTACAACGATTTGGCTGCCGTGCGGCAAGTCGCACAGCACAACAGCAACGTGGTCGCCGTGCTGGTCGAACCCATACAGGGCGAAGGCGGCATACGCACTTTAGACATAGCCTATTTGCAACAACTGCGCGGCATTTGCGACGAGCAAAACTGGCTGCTGATGTTGGACGAAGTGCAGTGTGGAATCGGTCGTACCGGCAAGTGGTTTGCGCATCAACACGCGGGTATTTTGCCGGACGTAATGACACTGGCGAAAGGTCTGGGTTCGGGGATGCCGATAGGCGCGTGCCTCACCGCAGGCGGTGCGGCGAATGTGTTTGGCCCCGGCAATCACGGCTCAACTTTCGGCGGTAATCCGCTGGCTTGCACCGCCGGACTCACGACATTAAATGTCATCGCTCAAGATAATTTATTGGCGCACACCGATAGCTTGGGCAGATTTATTCAGCAGGCTTTTGCCGCGCAACTTGCCGGCGTACAAGGCGTGGTCGAGATACGCGGTCAAGGTTTGATGCTGGGTATCGAGTTAAATAAACCCTGTGGTGATTTGGTCAAACAGGCCTTGACAAACGGTCTGCTCATCAACGTCACTGCCGACAATGTGATACGTTTGCTGCCACCATTGATTATGTCCGAGACCGAAGCTCAGCAACTGGTGGACGGATTGTGTCCGCTCATTAAAGCGTTTTTGCAGTCTTAAAAATCGGTAACGCATCATGTCAGGCCAACCCGTAAAACATTTTTTGCAGTTCAACGATTTGTCCCGCGACGAGCTGGAATACGTGTTCGAACGCACCCGCATCATCAAACAAAAGTTCAAAGCGTATCAGCAATACTGGCCACTCACCGACCGCACGCTGGTGATGATTTTCGAGAAGGCCAGCACCCGCACCCGCTTGTCGTTTGAGGCCGGTATGCAACAACTCGGCGGTTCGGCAATTTATCTAAACACGCGCGATTCGCAACTCGGTCGCGGCGAGCCGGTGGAAGACGCGGGGCAAGTGATTTCGCGCATGTCCGACATCGTGATGATACGCACCTTCGAGCAAAGCATCATCGAACGCTTCGCCGCGAATTCACGCGTACCGGTCATCAACGGCTTGACCAACGAATATCATCCCTGCCAAATTCTCGCGGACATTTACACCTACATCGAACATCGCGGCTGCATCAAAGGCAAGACCGTGGCGTGGATAGGCGACTCGAACAATATGTGCAACACCTGGCTGCAAGCGGCGGAAATTTTAGACTTTAACGTGCACGTCTCCACGCCACCCGGTTATGAAGTCGAACCTGAACGTGCCGGATTATTCGGCGAGGATCATTACGAAGAATTTACCGACCCGATGCAAGCCGCGCGCGGCGCGAATTTGGTGACCACCGACGTGTGGACTTCGATGGGCTTCGAAGCGGAAAACGAAGAACGCATGAAAGATTTTGCCGACTTGCAAGTGGATGAAGACATGATGCGCGTCGCCGCGAAAGACGCGCTATTCATGCACTGCCTACCCGCGCATAGAGGCGAAGAAGTTTCCGCCGGCGTGATGGATGGCGCGCAATCGGTAGTGTGGGATGAAGCGGAAAACAGGCTGCATGTACAGAAGGCTCTAATGGAATATTTACTGTTAGGCAAGGTAGCAAGTTAAATGAAATTACTTACTCAAATGCAGCCTGTTTCGGCGGACGCTAACGTGAGCGTAGTGAACGTTAAGCCGCACCGCGGCGGCGGTAGCCAAAATCGTTTGCATGTACAGAAAGCTCTAATGGAATATTTGCTGTTAGGGAAAATTGCCTAATGCGCGTTGCGGCAAAATACGCAACGCAACTTTTTGCGTTTTTTATGTCACTGGCAATGGCATTCGTGATGACCGCTTACATCACCTGGGTGAACACTGGCTTGGGCGCGGGCTATCTGGGCAGATGGGGACACGCATTTATTATGGCATGGCCGGTCGCGCTGATATGCGTGCTGCTATTCGCCGGACGCATACGCGTGCTGGTTGCCAAGCTCACCGCAGAATAAAACTTATCAATAAAAATCATCAATAGGAAATTAAATGTCTGACATTAAAAAAGCAGTTCTCGCCTACTCCGGCGGCCTCGACACTTCGGTTATTTTGAAATGGCTGCAAGACACTTATCAATGCGAAGTGGTGACTTTCACCGCCGATGTGGGACAAGGCGAAGAGCTGGAACCCGCGCGCGCCAAGGCTTTGCAGATGGGTATCGCACCGCAAAATATTTACATCGACGATTTGCGCGAAGAATTTGTGCGCGATTTCGTGTTTCCGATGTTCCGCGCCAACACCGTTTACGAAGGTGAATATTTGCTCGGCACATCGATCGCGCGCCCGCTGATTGCCAAGCGTTTAATCGAGATCGCCGCCGAGACCGGCGCGCAAGCCATCTCGCACGGTGCGACCGGCAAGGGCAATGACCAAGTGCGTTTTGAGCTGGGTGCCTACGCGCTGAATCCGAATATCAAAGTCATCGCGCCCTGGCGTGAATGGGATTTATTGTCGCGTGAAAAATTGATGGCCTATGCCGAAAAGCACGGCATACCCATAGACATGAAACACAAACAAGGCGGCTCGCCTTACTCGATGGATGCAAACTTGCTGCACATTTCCTACGAAGGTCGTCATCTGGAAAACCCCGCCGCCGAAGCCGAAGAGAGCATGTGGCGTTGGTCGGTGTCACCGGAAAACGCGCCTGACGAATCCGAGTATTTGGATTTGGAATTTGCCCACGGCGACATCGTGGCACTCAATGGCACGGCCATGAGTCCCGCGCAAATTTTGACCGAACTGAATCTGGTCGGCGGCAAGCACGGCATTGGTCGTTTGGATTTGGTGGAAAATCGCTACGTCGGTATGAAATCGCGCGGCTGTTACGAAACGCCCGGTGGCACGATTATGCTCAAAGCGCATCGCGCCATCGAGTCGATTACTTTGGATCGTGAAGTCGCGCATCTCAAAGATGATTTGATGCCGCGTTATGCGTCCATGATTTACAACGGCTACTGGTGGAGTCCTGAACGTCGCGCCTTGCAAACCCTGATAGACAGCACCCAAGCCACCGTCAACGGCTGGGTGCGCGTGAAGTTGTATAAGGGCAATGTTATCGTGGTGGGACGCGATTCCAAAACCGATTCGCTGTTCGATTCCACTATCGCCACATTTGAAGACGACAAAGGCGCGTATGACCAAAAAGATGCGGCGGGATTTATTAAATTAAACGCGCTGCGTTTGCGCATCGCGGCAAATTTGAAGAACCGCAAATAATCAAGGAAAGAAATTCGTGATACATGAATTGAGCGGCGACATTTTACTCAGCGGGGCGAAAGCCATCGCTCAAGCTGTCGCGCCCAACGATGATTTTTATCACGGCTTGGCTTTGCAATTGCGCGAACGGTTGCCCGCCATGTACAAAGATTTTCGCCACGTCTGCCAGACCAAACATCCCAAGGCAGGTGGACTGTGGACATGGATGAGTGCCGATGGTCACTTCATCGTCAATCTGTTCACACATGAAGCCGCTTACGGTCATGGCAGCAAGCCGGGGCGTGCGACTTTGAGCAACATCAATCACGCCTTGCATGACTTGCGTAACTTGGTCGAAAAAGAACAACTACCCAGCCTCGCGCTGCCGCGTTTGGCGTGCGGTCAGACCGGTTTGGATTGGCAGGAAGTGCGTCCACTCATAGACAAACATTTGGGCGATTTGAAAATACCCGTGTATGTTTATAGCCATTATCAAAAGGGTGTGAAAGCCCAAGAACCAATAAAATAGAGGAGATTGTATGTCGCAGTTCAACAATGTTAGCGTGGTAAAAAAAGGCAATGTTTTCTTTGACGGAAAATGCGTTTCGCATTCGGTTTTATTTGCCGATGGCACGCGCAAAACCGTGGGCGTGATTCTGCCCAGCACGTTGACTTTTAACGTTGGTGTGCCGGAAATTATGGAAATCACCGACGGCACGTGCCGCGTGAGAATCGGCAATGAAACTGAGTTTCAAACATATGCCGCAGGCAGCCAGTTTTCTGTGCCGGCAAATGGCAGCTTCGTGATTGAAGCGACGGAAGTTGTGAATTACGTTTGCAGTTTTGGCTCCGACTAACCTAAAGGTAAGTCTTCGCCGCAACAAACCGCGTTGCGGTGTGTTGTGGTTAATTTGATAAGGAGAACCCTATGCCATCCTTCGACATTGTTTCAGAAGTAGATAAAACCGAAGTTAAAAACGCGCTGGAGCAAACCAATAAGGAAGTGTCGACGCGCTTTGATTTCAAAGGCTCGGACGCGCGTGTCGAGCAGGCGGAACTCAAGCTCACCGTGTGGGCAGACAACGAGTTTCAGCTCGATCAGGTGCAGGATATTTTGAACGGCAAGTTGACCAAGCGCGGCGTGGATATTAAATGTTTGGACATTAGCGACAAAATCGAAAAAGTCAGCGGCAATAAAGTGAAGCGCGGCTGCGAAGTCAAAACCGGCGTGGAAATCGAGCTGGCGAAAAAAATCGTCAAGCACCTCAAAGACAGCAAGCTCAAAGTGCAAGCCAGCATCCAAGGCGACACCGTGCGCGTCACCGGCAAAAATCGCGACGACTTGCAAGATGCCATCGCCTTCATCAAAAAAACCATCACGGATTTTCCGCTGCAATATCAGAATTTCCGCGACTGACTTCGCAGCTGCGTTACCGCAAAATACCCCTACTAAATATCGGATTATTACGCATATGCCTATGCATACACAAAATGATACAAAGTAAAATTTTTATGCTAAAGTCGCGCCCGCAACTTGCGAGAGTTAAATCACTCGCTTGGGGTCGTGAGCAGTATTGGCGCGCTGTCAAACCCAATAACTATTTTTAACTCGGAAGGTAATTAACATGAATACAACTCTTTTCAAAAGTAGCCAACTGCATTTGGCATTAGTCGCCGCGCTCGGCCTGACGCTGGCAGCTTGCGGTGGTAGCAGTACAGGCAGCGGAACAGCCGCACTCACTGGCGTTGTTTCCGGCAAAGCCGTTGATGGTTATTTGAGCGGCGCAATTGTTACGCTGGATAAAAACGACAGCGGTACCTGTGGTGACACAGTAAACTTAGTTGCGGATATCAGCCAAACTACAGATGCAGCAGGTAATTTCGCCTTCAAGCAAAGTGATGGCAATCACTTGATTTGCGCGTCGGGCGGTACAGACATCACAACAGGTAAACCTTTTGTGGGTCAAATCCAAGCTCCTCCCGGTTCGACACAAATTACCCCGCTGACCAACCTGATAGTTCAGCAGTTCCAAGCTGCCAATCCTGGCGTACCTATGGTTAGCTCTACTGGCGTAATTAATGCCGGTGTTGCAACCGCACAAACCACCGTGCAAACCAATCTTGGTATTGCAGCAGGTACGAACGTGCTGACGACTGATCCAACCACTAATACGGCTTTGTCCGCAACAACAACAGCGGTGCAACAACTGGTACAACAAATCACCACCGCGCTGGCTAGTGCGGCAGGCGTTGCTCCTACAGCAACACAACAAGCCGCGCTTTATGCCAGCGTGGCCAAACAAGTCACCACATTGGTTGCCGCTGCTCCAGTCAACCTGACATCCATATCAGCTGCCACAACATTGGCTGCGAGTGCGGTGACGGCTTCTGTAGCTAGCGTGGGTACGGCTTTGGGGATCACTCAACCAACCATCAATGGCACCAACTTGGCGAATATCGTTTCGGCTAGCGTGGGTCAAACTGTGCAAGGAATTGCCGCTGCAACCAGTGCATCCGCTGTTGCCTTGGCTTCAACGAACGCAGTTACCACAGGTACGACATCGCTGGCAACGCTGGTAAGCAACAACGCAAGTAGCGTCGCTTCAACCACTACCGGTTTGACTAACATCATCGCTGGTGCAGGTATATTCGTAAACGGCGTACAAGCGACAGCTCCTGTCGCTGGTGGTATTAAGTCTGTTTCTACCGCAGCAGGTTCGGGTGTCCAAACTGCCACACTGAACTTTGGTGCGATTACCGGAACATTGGGAATCTCCAACCCGATTTCGGTCGCTGTGGATGTGTCATCAACCACTTTGGGTGACAACCGTAGCTTGCAAGCCGCTATCACGGGCTTGACACTCAACAACAATGCTGGCGTGTTGAGCATTACCGCGACTTCCGGTGTCACTGCGGCAACGGCATATGGCAAAAACACAGCGGGTACAACTGCCAATATCAGCAGCAGCAATT
>JBAVPP010000067.1:0-10905 GCA_049693175.1 Gallionella sp.
GCGAAGCGGTCGCACCCGATGTGGGTTGTGCGCATAAGCACGCGATTAAAGTTGAAGGCAATCAGGTGTTTTTGCAAGTTAGGAGCGAGTGAAAACTATGAGCGCGGGAAGCCTAAATCCTAAATCCCAAATCCCAAATCCTAGTTCCTCGATTCTCACTACCTGTCCCTATTGCGGTGTGGGTTGCGGCGTGAGTGTGAATGTTGAATCCGATGCTGTGAAACTCGCGGGCGACAAACTTCATCCGGCGAATTTCGGTCGCTTGTGTTCCAAAGGTGCGTCACTGGCGGACACCTTAGATGATGCGGGACGCTTGCTTTATCCGCTGGTGAACGGGCAGCGTGCGGCATGGGATGACGCGCTTAATCAAGTCGCGCAGGGCTTCAAAAAAATCATCGCCGAGCATGGCGCGGACGCAGTGGCGTTTTATGTTTCCGGGCAGATATTGACTGAAGATTATTACGTTGCAAACAAGCTGATGAAAGGTTTTATCGGCAGCGCGAACATCGACACCAATTCGCGCTTGTGTATGTCGTCAGCGGTGGCGGCGCATAAGCGGGCGTTCGGCGCGGATGCTGTGCCGGTGTGTTATGAGGATGTGGAGTTCGCCGATTTGGTGGTGATAGTTGGTTCGAATTTGGCGTGGGCGCATCCCGTGTTGTATCAGCGTTTAGCGGCGGCAAAAAAATCTCGTCCTGAGATGAAAGTGGTAGTGGTCGATCCGCGTCGTACCGCGACTTGCGATATGGCCGATTTGCATCTCGCTATCACGCCTGGTGCGGACGCATTTTTGTTCAACGGGTTGTTGCATTATTTGCGCCGCGAAGACGCGATCAATTTAAGTTTTGTCGAGCAGCATGTGGAAGGATTTGCAGCGGCATTTGAAGCGGTGCGCAGCGTCAGTTCAATTCCAAAAGTGGCGCAAATTTGCGGCGTGGGCGAAGCACAAATCAGCGAATTTTTTCGCTTGTTTGCACGCACTGAACGCACCGTGACGATGTTCTCGCAAGGCATCAATCAATCGTCCAGCGGCGTGGACAAAGCCAACGCCATCATCAATGTGCATCTGGCGACAGGGCGCATAGGCAAACCCGGCATGGGACCTTTTTCGGTGACCGGACAACCCAATGCGATGGGTGGACGCGAGGTCGGCGGGTTGGCGAATCAACTCGCCGCGCATATGGATTTTTCCGATGCGTCTAGTGTGGAGCTGGTGGCGCGATTTTGGTCCGCACAAAATATGGCACGTGCTCCCGGACTCAAAGCGGTCGATATGTTCCAGGCTATCGCCGACAATAAAATCAAAGCGGTTTGGATTATGGGGACGAACCCGGTGGTGAGTATGCCGGACGCGGATAAAGTGCGCGCCGCTTTGCAAAATTGCGAGCTGGTGGTGGTGTCCGATTGCGTGCAACACACCGACACCACGGCGTGCGCCACGATACTTTTGCCCGCGCAAGGCTGGGGCGAAAAAGACGGCACGGTGACGAATTCGGAACGCTGTATTTCGCGGCAACGGAATTTATTGCCCGCCGCTGGCGAGGCAAAACCGGACTGGTGGATCATCGCGCAAGTGGCGCAGCGCATGGGTTTCGTGGAGGCATTTTCTTACACAAATGCCGCGCAGATTTTTCGTGAACATGCGCGACTGTCAGGCTTTGAAAATCATGGCGCACGAGCTTTCGACATCAGCGCGTTGGCCGAATTAAATAATGCCGAATACGATGTCTTGCAGCCCGTGCAATGGCCGGTCAATCGCACTTCGCCGCAAGGCACACAACGCTTGTTTGCCGATGGAAATTTTTTCACGTCTAACGGTAAGTCGCGCATGGTGGCGGTCGTACCGCGATTACCCGCCGTCGCCATTAATGACTCGTTTCCGCTGGTGCTGAATACCGGGCGTATTCGCGATCAATGGCACACCATGACACGCACCGGAAAAGTGCCGCGTTTGAATGCGCAAGTGGTCGAAACTTTCGTGCAAATCCACGCGGACGATGCGCAAAAGAGTCAGCTGCAAGAGGGTGGGTTGGCGCGTCTGCAAAGTCGTCACGGCAACATGTTGGCACGCGTGCAAATCAGTGACAATCAGTGTCGCGGTTCGGTGTTTGTGCCTATGCACTGGAGTGATAGCTTTGCCAAATCAGCGCGGGTGGATTCATTGGTCGCGCCTATCACTGACCCGATTTCCGGTCAGCCGGAATCCAAGCATACGCCCGTCAAAATTGAGCCTTATCAGCCCGCTTGGCAGGGCTTTGTGTTGAGCCGCGAACGATTGGATTTTGCCACTACAAGTTATTGCGCTTGTTCACAAGGCGCGGGCTATTGGCGGCATGAAATTGCGGGCGAGGCGTTGCCGGAGGCATGGTTAGACTGGGCGCAGGCTACGCTCCCTTTTTATATCAGGGGGAGTAACTACGTTTGGAGCGAATACAAGGATGTGAAGATGGGACGTTATCGTGCCGCGTGTTTGCAAAATGGCAAGTTGGAGGCGGTGTTTTTTGTCGCCCCCGACCAGCGTTTGCCGGAGCGCGAGTGGCTTGCCAGTTTGTTTGCGCAAGCAAAATTGTCGCCCGCCGAACTGACGGGATTGTTATCGGCGCGACCACCCAAAGGTGCGACATCGGACATCGGGCGTATCGTGTGTGCCTGCAATAGTGTGGGTGAAAAATCCATTTTGAATGCGATTAAAATGCGGGGATTGAACAGCGTCGAAGCCGTTGGAGAATGTTTGAATGCCGGCACGGGATGCGGTTCGTGTGTGCCGGAAATACGGCACTTGTTGGCACGCACACAATCATAAAAATTTCGCGCGTGTCGGTGGTAAAATTCGCGGCGAAAAATTATAAGCCACGATCATGTCCTCACCCTCGTTTGTCCATCTGCGGTTACACAGCGAATATTCCATTGCCGACGGCATGGTGCGCATAGACGAGGCCGTTGCGGCGGCGCACGGTGACGGGATGCCCGCGCTGGCGTTGACTGATTTGAGCAATGTGTTCGGTCTCATCAAGTTTTACAAAGCCGCACGCGGCAAGGGGCTGAAGCCGGTGATCGGTTGCGATGTGCTCATCAGCAACGAGTCGGATAGAGATAGACCGCAGCGACTGTTGCTGTTGTGCCAATCGCGTGAAGGTTATTTGTTGTTGTGTCGTTTGCTGTCGCGCGCTTATTTGGAAAATCAATATCGCGGTCGTGCCGAATTGCGTCGCGAGTGGTTTCATCAGGAAGGCACGGAAGGTTTAATTGCCTTGTCCGGCGCGCATTTGGGCGATGTCGGTGGCGCGTTGTTGGCGGGCAATAAGTCGCTCGCCAAACAATATGCCAGCGAGTGGGCGGCATTGTTCGCGCAGCGTTATTACCTCGAGGTGCAGCGCGTCGGTCATGCGGATGAGGAAACGTATATCGCGGCGGCGGTGCGGCTCGCGGCGGAACTCGCGCTGCCAGTGGTTGCCACGCATCCGGTGCAGTTTTTGAGCGGCGCGGATTTCAAGGCGCACGAGGCGCGGGTGTGTATCGCCGAAGGCTATGTGCTGAACGATAAACGTCGCGTTAAAGCATTTACCGCGCAACAATATTTCAAAACCCAAGCCGAGATGGTCGAGCTGTTTGCCGACTTGCCGGAGGCGTTGCAAAACAGCATAGAAATCGCGCGCCGCTGCAATCTGTCGCTCACCTTGGGCAAGCCGCGTCTGCCGGATTTCCCCACGCCGGATGGGATGGGGCTGGACGATTTTTTGCGCGATCAAGGCCGGCAAGGTTTGCACTCGCGTATGGAATTTTTGTATCCCGATGCGGATGTACGCGCGGCGAAAATGCCGGAGTATCAGGCGCGTTTGGATTTTGAAAACGACACCATCATTAAGATGGGTTTCCCCGGTTACTTTTTGATTGTCGCGGACTTCATACGCTGGGCGAAAAGTAATGGCGTGCCGGTCGGGCCGGGGCGCGGTTCGGGCGCGGGCTCGCTGGTGGCGTATTCACTAGGCATCACCGATCTTGACCCGCTGCGCTATGACTTGCTGTTCGAGCGATTCTTGAATCCAGAGCGCGTGTCCATGCCCGACTTCGACGTGGACTTTTGCCAGGATGGACGCGAGCGCGTCATCGAATATGTGAAGCAAAAATACGGTTCGCAATGCGTGTCGCAAATTGCCACATTCGGCACAATGGCCTCCAAGGCGGTGATACGCGACGTGGGGCGCGTGATGGATTTTCCTTACGGCTTGTGCGACACCTTATCCAAGCTCATTCCGCTTGACGGGGTGAAGCCGGTGTCGTTGGAAAAAGCGCGCGCCACCGAGCCGGAAATCAACGCCATTGCCGAGCGCGAAGAGGGCGTGGATGAATTATTGGAACTCGCCGAACGTCTGGAAGACTTGACGCGCAACGTTGGTATGCACGCCGGTGGCGTGTTGATCGCGCCCGGCAAACTCACCGATTTTTGTCCGGTGTATAGCGCGGAAAATGTGCAGGCCGGACAAGATGGCAAGGCGGTGAGCCAGTACGATAAAGACGATGTGGAAGCCATAGGCTTGGTGAAGTTCGACTTCTTGGGCTTGCGCACACTGACGATTATCGATTGGGCCGTGCGGTATGTGCATAGACTGGAGCAGGGTAACAGCGGAGCTGTAGCGGCTACGCCCTTTAACATCGACACCATTCCGCTGGACGATGCCGCGACTTACGACAAAATATTCAAGACGGCGAACACCACGGCGGTGTTCCAGTTTGAGTCGCGCGGCATGAAGGACACACTGGTGAAAGCCAAGCCGGATTGTCTGGAAGATTTGATTGCCCTGAACGCTTTATATCGTCCCGGACCTATGGATTTCATTCCCGATTACATCAACCGTAAACACGGGCGCGAGGAAGTCATCCTGCCGCATCCCTTGTTGGAAAAAGTGGTCGGTGCGACCTACGGCATCATGGTGTATCAAGAGCAGGTGATGCAAGCGGCGCAAGTGGTGGCGGGCTACACGCTGGGCGGCGCGGACATGTTGCGCCGCGCCATGGGTAAGAAAAAAGCCGAGGAGATGGCGGAGCAGCGCAGCATTTTTGTGGCGGGCGCGGCGGGCAATCATATCGACGAAAAAAAGGCCAACGAAATCTTCGACACCATGGAGAAATTCGCGGGCTACGGTTTTAATAAATCGCACGCCGCCGCTTATTCGCTGGTCGCTTATCAAACCGCATACCTCAAATGCCATTATCCCGCCGCGTTTATGGCGGCCACCATGACTTCGGAAATGGTGAATACCGACAAGATTAGTTTTTTCTATCAGGACACGGTGCTGCAAGGTCTGACGGTACTCGCGCCGGACATCAACTCCTCATGCTTTCGCTTTGAGCCGGTGGATGAAAAAACGATTGCTTACGGACTGGGCGCGGTGAAAGGCACGGGCGAGGCGGCGGTGGAAAGTATAGTCGCGGCGCGACTTGCCGGCCCGTTCAAAGACTTGTTCGATTTTTGCCGCCGTGTGGACAAACGCATCGTCAATCGCCGCTCCATCGAGGCACTCATCAAAGCCGGTGCGTTCGACACGGTCAACGATAATCGTGCCGCGCTCATCGCCAGTTTGGATGCGGCGTTGAGCAGTGCCGACCAAGCTGCGCGTGCGGCGAATCAAAACAGTTTGTTTGGCGAGGACGATGCCGACGCGGTACTGATAGTGCAGACTGCCGATGTGCCGCGCTGGACGTTGCGCGAACAATTGGTGCAGGAAAAACTCAGTCTGGGCATGTATCTGGGCGGGCATCCCTATCAGGAATACGCGGGCGAATTGGGGAATTTCATCAAGCTGAAACTGAGCGATCTCACCCCCCAATTGGTTGGCAAATCGAATGGTGGCGGAAGCGGCTACGGCGGCGGACAAGGCCGATCGCGTGGCGTGACGGTGTTGCTGGCGGGCATCATTTCTTCTTTCCGTTTGCAACAAACGCGGCGCGGACGCATGGCAGTCATCACGTTGGACGATGGTGCGGGACAAATCGAACTCACCGTGTTCAATGAAATCTATGAGGCGAATCGTCCGTGGATAGTCGAGGATGAATTGTTGGTGGTGCAGGGTAAAGCGAGTCTGGATGAATATTCCGGCAGTGTGCGGGTGAGCGGCGAAGCTTTGTTCGACTTGGCGCAAGCACGTTCCAATTTCGCCACGCAATTGTCGCTGCGCTGCAAAGGCGATGCCGATGTCGCGCAACTCAAAAAATTACTGACCCCGTATCGTGAGGGGAAATGTCCGGTGCAGATTTATTATCGCAATCCGGTCGCGGCGTGTCAGATGCGCTTGGGTGAGGCGTGGCAGGTGACGTTGCACGACGATTTGCTGCGCGATTTGCACGCGCTACTCAAGGCGGAAAATGTGCAGGTAATGTACGGCTAACCGGCAACGGTTCGGACGGGTCAAACCGGCTTGGGTTGAAAATATGGATCCGTCCGAACCGGGTGTCACTGTACTAAAAATCACTTGCTGTTGACTGCCGGGGGTGGTGGTTGCTTCTTGGGTTTTTTCACTTCTTTGTTTTTGCGTTGCTGACCTTTAGCCATGATGGTTCTCCTCGTGTGATGGAATGCGCATAATAATACGGAAGAAAAATCTAAGCGCGAAAATTTGTTTGAGATGCGGGTTTTAGCGCGGTATGTTTTTTGAGTAGGCGACCAGTTGTTCCAGTGCCATTCCCCAGCCTTGTTCATAGCCCATCGCCGCGTGTTTTTCGCGGCTGGTTTCATCGGCGTGTGTCACCGTAGCGGTATATTTTGTGCCGCCGCCGTGTGCGGACAAAGCGATGGTCGCGGTGAAAAAGAATTCGCCGATTTTTTCCTTATTCGGTGAGGCGGGACGAAAGCCGGGCAACAGCGCGTTCGTCCATACCAATTTTTGGTTTTCGATAATCTCAAGATAGCAACCGAGATTGGGGAATTGTTGGCCTTCCGGCGATTGCATCACAGTGCGAAATTGCCCGCCGGGACGCAAATCTATATCACATTCCACGGTCTTCCAGGGGAGCGGACAGAACCACGGCATGAGGTGTTGAGGCGTTGTCCAAGCGCGCCAAATCAGTTCACGCGGCACAGCGACGATGCGTTCAAAAGTCAGGTCGAGTTTGGGATTAAATTCGGCAGTTGAACTCATCGTAAATCTCCTTCACACAAATTTATTTTCAAACTTTGCTAACGCAATTAAACATCCAGTTCACGCCGAATTGGTCTTTGACGCAGCCCCAATACGCGCCCCAAAACATTTCTTGCAAGGGCGATTCCACTTTGCCATTTTGCGCCAGCGCGTGAAACAATCGCTCGGCTTCGGCGCGTGTGTCCGGTTCCAAATTGAGGTATGAAGCGTTGCCGTGTTTAACCGTGAAACCCATAGATTCCGGTGCGTCCGTGCCCATGATAACGTGCCCGCCGAGTATCGGCAGCGCGACGTGGATGACCAGGCTTTTATCGGCATCGGCGAGTGGCGGTTGCCCCGGTTGCGCGGGCATATCTTGGAAGCGCGCGATGGGATCGCAAAATTCTGTGCCGAAGATTTCTTTGTAAAAATTAAATGCGGCTTCGGTGCTGCGCGGAAAATTCAGATAGGTGCTGGTGCGTGCCATGATGATTTTCTCCTGTCGTTAATTTGCATCGTAAGCGCGCTGCAATCCCGCAATATCAATTTTGCCCATTTGCATCATTGCTTGCATCACGCGGCCGGCTTTGAGCGGATCGGGATCACTCAATAATTCGCCCAATTGTCGCGGCACGATTTGCCACGTCACGCCAAATTTATCATCCAGCCAAGCGCAGCGATTCGGCTTGCCACCCGCGCCCAATTTATCCCAATAATAATCGACCTCATCCTGATTTTCGCAATGCACCACGAAAGAAGTCGCGGGAGAAAATTGATACATAGGCCCGCCGTTTAGCGCGACGAATTTTAAGCCGTTCAATTCAAAACTCGCCGTCAGCACTGTGCCTTCCGGCAGCGGCGCGCCTTTGCCATAACGGTTCACGCTCAATATTTTTGCGTCCTTAAAAATCGAGACGTAAAAATTCATCGCCTGTTCCGCGCATCCATCGAACCATAAAAACGGGGTGATTTTTTGCATGAAGTTTCCTTGTTAAAACGCATTTCAGCGATGGCAGTATGGCTTTTATCACAGACGATAAATCTTGCGAAAAGCCATCATGCCACTCTAGCAAACTTTGAGCGGGTGTTGATACATCACCCATGAGATGACTATGGATTTATGCGCATGAATGTTCAGTGCATGGGGCGAGGTTTGTCGAGTTGATGCGCGCAATCCAACGCGGCGAGTTTGTAGCATTCCGCCAAGGTGGGATAGTTGAACACATTGCTGACCAAGTCGCGCACTGTGCCGTGCAGATTCATCACCAGTTGACCGATGTGTATGAGTTCGCTGGCTTGCTCGCCGACGATATGCACGCCCAATAGTTTTTCATTGCGTGTGTCCACGATGAGTTTCAGCAAACCCTGCGCGTCACCGATGATCTGGCCGCGCGCGCTGTCTTTGAAATAAGCGCGCCCGATCAGGTACGGAATATTTTCCTGCTGCACTTCTTTTTCGGTTTTGCCGACATAAGAAATTTCCGGGATGGTGTACACCGCCATCGGCAAATTTTCTGCCGTAACATGCGTTGCGCCACCGAAGGCAAACAACACCGCCGCACGACCTTGCTCCATGCCGGTCGAGGCCAATGCGGGTCGGCCGATCAAATCACCCACCGCGAAAATATGCGGCACACTGGTTTGAAAATTCGGGCTGACGCTAATCCACCCCTGGTCGGTGTGTATGCCCGCACGCTCCAGATGCAGTCCCGTGCTATTCGGTTCTCTGCCTTGCGCATACAGCACCGCGTCGGCGGCGAGCTGTTTGCCGCTTGCCAAGGTGGTCAGCGTGCCTGTCCCGGTCCGGCGAATTTCTTTGACGCGCTCTTCCATGTGGAAGGTAACTCCCATGCCCAGAAAACTGTCGGACAAAACACTCACCACATCTTCACTCAAATAAGTGAGCAACTGCGCGTGACTGTCCACCACGCTGACTTGCACGCCGAGCGCGGCAAAAATGGACACGAATTCGCACGCGATTACGCCGCCGCCGACCACCACTAAACTGTCCGGCAGATGGCGCAAATTCAGAATCGAAGTCGAATCCAAAACGGTTTTTTTGTCGAAAGGAATGTCGCCGGGACGACGCGGTCTTGAGCCGCTGGCAAGCACGATGACCTCTGCCGAAAGTTTGCGCGTGTTACCCGATACGTCCGTAACTTGCAGGGTATGCGCATCGAAAAATGCCGCCTCGCCGGGTATCAGTGCCACGCCATGTCTTAACAGCCGCTGCAAAATGACCGACTCTTGCTGCGCGATCACACCTTCTTTGCGCCGCACCGCGTCCGCCAACAAACCGTGGCGGCTGCGTCCATCCGCCGCGAGTGTCTGGCGCATACCGCCGGAACGCGTGAGCAGATACGCAACCTCGCGCATGGCTTTGCTGGGTATCGTGCCGGTCTGCAATCCCGCACCGCCAATTTTGGGTTTGCGTTCGATAATCGCGGCGCGTTTTCCCATGCTGGCCGCTTGCCACGCGGCATGTTGTCCTGCCGGACCGGAGCCAATGATGATAACGTCGTAGTCCATGCCATTGACTCCTTAAATGTGCTTGCTATTTGACGCGCATCCCCGCTTGCGCACCGTCGTCCGGCGACAAAATAAACAAACCGGGCGCGTCGCCGGAAGCCGCCAGCACCATGCCTTCCGACATGCCGAACTTCATTTTGCGCGGCGCGAGATTCGCCACCATCACCGTCATGCGTCCCGCCAAGGTCGCCGGATCGTAAGCCGATTTGATACCCGCGAACACCGTGCGCGGAGCGGCTTCACCGATGTCCAGCGTCAGCTTCAATAATTTTTCCGCCCCTTCAACATGTTCCGCATTGACGATTTTTGCGACACGCAAATCAATCTTGTTGAAGTCGTCTATTGAAATAGTGGGTGCGATAGCGTTCCCCTCGCCCACCGGGAGAGGGGCTAGGGGCGAGGGAGCAGATTGTGCAACAACAATCGCACCACGACCATCCAACTCCATCCAGATTTTTTCCAGCACGGCTTCTGTTTGCGCCAAGAATTCATTGTTCCAAAAGCGCAGTACATCTATGCCTTGAGCCTTTAAGAAAGCGGTACGCTGCTCATCATGCGGCAATGCATCAGCATGTTGCCCGCCATCCAGTTCGATAGCGAGTCTTGCCTCATGGCAATAAAAATCAAGCACATAAGATTGCACAGGATGTTGACGACGGAATTTCGCACCACCCAATCTTTTATCTCTGAGCAATCCCCACATGAGCACTTCAGCGTCTGTTTGTTCGTGGCGCAGTTTGCGCGCAAAGGCTTTGACAGATTCAGGCATGGGTAACTTGTGAGCTCCCTCACCCCCAGCCCCACTCCCGGAGGGCGAGGGGGGCGGAGTCAAAGTTTGTTTGTTGGCTTCCACCATCGCCTCAATATGTTTCGGGTCGATGCGGGCAGCTAAGTGTTGATAGGGATTGATAACATGGTTGTGCGGTAACAAAGTTGCTGCACTAGCCGAAGTCAATGGTTCAATGTTTAAGAAGTGTTCAATGTTAGCTACCAGTTCAGGCATTACTGGCTTTAGATAAATTGCAATTATGCGGAACATGTTAATTGCAACGCTACATACTCGATGTAGCAATTCCATTTCGCCAGTTTTAGCTAATTCCCAAGGTTTGAGTACGTCGATGTAGGCATTGATGCAATCAACGAATGCCATGATGTCACGAACAGCTTTGTTGTATTCGCGTTTCTCATACAATTCGTTAATGTGTTCAAGCCTTGAGTACACAAAAGGAAATATTGGATTCTTTGAAGTTCGGTCAATTTC
>JBAVPP010000068.1:0-13421 GCA_049693175.1 Gallionella sp.
TATGAGTGGATAAAAACTGAGAGAAAGAAATATAACTTGATGTTTGATAATTATTATGCCGCGACATGGCAACTTCCTACCCATCCATACAAGGCAAAAACATAGGAAACTTTGAGCAAACCGAACACGCCGAAGGCGATGACGATTAGACCCGCAACCAACCTGACTCGTTTGGACTGCACCCATAGCCGACTCTGCTTCCAGAATACCCCTATAAGGAGCAAATTAGGCAATGTCCCCAAAGCGAACACGAGCATGATTAGTGCGCCGTTTAGCGCATGCCCGCTGGCTAGAGCCGTCAACAGCACGCTGTACACTAACCCACAAGGTAACCACCCCCACAACATGCCGAGCAAAAAAGCTCTTACTGGGGAGACGACGGGAAACAAAGACCGCGAAAGGGGTTGAATATACCGCCATAACACACCACCGACGTTTTCTATATAGCGCACTGCGCCCCATATTCCGGCGAGGTATAAGCCCAATGCAATTAACATCAAACTTGACAGCGCAAATAACAGATGCTGTATCGGCACGACATCACGCAATAACAGGCCGGCTTGCCCGATTTCACCGACCAACAATCCGGCTAGCGTGTAACTAAGGATGCGCCCTGCGTTATAGGCAAGATGGAACGACCAAAGTGAACCGCCTTTGGGTAATTGCGAAGTCATAACACCAACGATACTTCCGCACATACCAAGACAATGTACGCCGCCGAGTAGCCCGACAAGAAATACTGCACCAATACTAAATTCGATCATGCGCTCATACCAACGTGTATTGTTTGAATCAGTTGCATCCTATCACCTCACCCAACAAAGCTCGCCTAAAACACATCCATATCCCCAGAAAATTTAGAACCTAAAAGCAAGCCACATAAAACTTCTTGCTTGCAAATAAAACTATGCTAGGATAACCACACAGATTTTATGTTTTTTGTGTTCAACCTAAACCTTGGGAGAAAAAAATGGCAATGATCGCAACCGCTTGTTCCGTTGGTACCGCTATTGCGGCGGTGTTGTTTTCTGTATGGATGATTAAACAACTATTCACGAGTCACTAAATAAGTCACACAAAAAGACCCGCATAGACATCTGTGTCTTTGCTTGTTCCCGCAGGTCGATTTTCGTTTCACCAAGGCCGCCGTCAAGGCGCGCACGACTGTCGACCTTCGCGGCACAATTTCTGTCTTCGTATCTATCACCACCAGCAAGGTACACAACAACCATCTGCGTGATGCCGCGATGCCAGTTATAAATCGCTACGGCTCGCTATTTTATTGAAATAATTTCAATTCAGAATTTCAGGTGACTTCACATCGGTTGGAAAAACCACGCCGGACAAATGAACACTGCCCCATTGCAGCATTGCTTTCAGCACATGTTCCAAATCTGCCCCCTAAAAGTTAAAAATACTCAGCGCGGAGCTAATGGTCTTGGTGCGGCTCACGCGAAAATATTTTCTGATGTGTTTGTAAGGAACACCAAACTGCTGCGACTAAGGTGCGGGGACACATTCTCCACCCGTTCAATTCACTTAAGGAGTAGCAAAATGGAAAAGTCAAAAATGTTATCTATCGCAATCGGTAGTTTGTTGGCCATCGGCTTGGCGGGCAATGCCAGTGCCGCTGACAAAAAAATGGATAGCGAAAAATGTTTTGGTATAGCCAAAGCCGGAATGAATGATTGTTCCAGCAACAAGAGCGCGCATTCTTGTGCGGGTCAAGCCACAAAAAATAACGATCCTATGGACTTCGTTGCCGTACCCAAAGGCACATGCGACAAAATCGCCGGTGGCATGTTGAAAGCGATGTAATGAATACGCCCGCGAACCTTACTTTGCCATGCATTGCAGGGATAGGCTTGCGGGCACCTCATTACCGTGAGGTGCTGCGCGATTTACCCCGGCTAGGCTGGGTGGAAGTGCATAACGAGAATTTTTTTGGCGGCGGCGCGCCGCTGCATACTTTGTTAAAAGTGCGCGAACATTATCCGGTCAGCCTGCATGGTGTGGGCATGGGCTTGGCATCTGCCGCGCCATTGAGCAATGAACATTTGGACGAATTAAAAAAATTATGCGACGCGGTGCAGCCCGCCGCCGTGTCCGAACATCTGTGTTGGAACGCGGCGGACGGCATGGTCATCAATGATTTATTGCCGTTCCCCTACACGCTGCAAGCCTTGTCGCATGTAGCACGGCGGGTGGATCAGGTACAGGAAAAACTGGGGCGGCAACTGCTGGTGGAAAATCTTTCCAGCTATGTTGCATTTTCAAATAGCGAAATGAGCGAGGGCGATTTCCTCGCCGAGCTGGTGTCTCGCACCGGCTGCGGAATTTTGTTCGATGTGGAAAATTTGTACGTGAACACGCGCAATCTTGGCGTGGATGCCGAGGCATTTATCAAGGCGATTCCGCCCGCCGCCGTGAAGGAGTATCACCTCGCTGGATACAGCGAGCGCGAGGGTTGTCTGGTGGATACACACGATCATGCGGTGTATGAAGAAGTGTGGAAATTATACGAGCAGGTGTTGCGCCATATCGGCCCGCGCCCCACGCTGATTGAGTGGGACAGCGACATTCCAGCCTTGCCAGTGTTAATGGCTGAAGCGGCAACAGCGCAAAAATATTTGGAGGCATGTCATGCTTGCCTTGCGTGAAGACTTGCGTGATTTTGCACGCGCCATCGTGCGTGGCGATGAGGCATCGCGCATTGTTTCGTCGTATCAAAACTATTCCACCGCAACCGCCGTCGATATTTATCGCAACAATTACTTCGGTAATTTGCATGACGCATTGGCGGGCGCGTATCCGGTCATCAAGCAATTGGTCGGCGATGATTTTTTTCGTTTTATGGCGCGAAAATTTGCCGCTTGTTTTCCGTCACGCAGTGGCAACCTGCATCATTTTGGTGTGGAGTTGGCGGAGTTTTTAACCACCTTTGTTCCCGCGCAAACCTTGCCCTATCTGGCGGATATAGCAGCGTTGGAGTGGGCGTGTCATGTCGCGTATTTCGCACATGATGAAGATATTTTTGATGTGCGTCAGTTGGTCGAAATCGCGCCGGAAGATTATCCCAGTCTCAAATTAAATTTGAATCCGGCGTGTCGCGTGTTGCGTTCGCGTTTTCCAATTTCAGAAATCTGGCGCGCGCATCAGCCGGGGGCGAGTTGCGATTTTCACATCGCACTGGATAGCGGTTCGTGTGTCGCACTGGCGTACCGTAAAGATGATGCCGTGCTGGTCGAAGACATAGATGCGAGCTTTGCCGATTGGCTGCAAGCCATACAGGGTGGTGTGTTGATGGGGGCGGCAAGCGATACGACATTGGCGCGTCATGCTGATTTTGATTTGTCCGCCGCCTTGCAAAAACTGCTCGCGGAAAAAATATTGGTCGATATTCAATTGGGAGTTGTCGCATGAATTTCTTATCGCGTGGCATAAAACATTACTACACCGCCTCGCATTGGCCGGAGCATGTCGCGCCTTTGCTGGATATATTTTTGCGCGTGTATCTCGCCAACGTGTTTTTCAAATCGGGTCTGACCAAAATTAAGACTTGGGACAGCACGCTGTATTTGTTCAGCGATGTGTATTCCGTGCCGCTCATTCCCTCGGATGTCGCGGCGTATCTGGCGACGGCGGGAGAACTGGCGTTGCCGGTGTTGCTGGTGTTGGGACTGTTCGGACGTTTTGCGGCGGCGGGATTGTTTATTTTGAATGCCGTCGCCTTGTATTCCTACTATGACGGCTTGAGCGAGGCGGGACGTAATCAACATTTGTATTGGGGTATGTTGATTGCGGTGTTGCTTATTATCAGTCGCGGCTTGTGGTCGTTGGATACGTGGTTGGAAAAGCGCGTGCCATGATTATTGCGAAATTTTTATTGCTCGACAAACAAGAAGTCCCATAACTGCTTGGACGCATAAGTGTCCAGGGTATTCCGTGCGACACGGCATGGATACTGGTTGTTGAGCCGCATACGGTGTTGGATTTTGCGCAGGGTGCGATAAAGTTCGCGTGTTTGCGCGGCGAGTTCCGGCGGAATCAAATTTAATTCTCCGGCCAGTTTGAGTAACGCCAGATTGCCTGTATTCGCGGCAAGTTGCGGATGTTGGTGTGCGTGAGCCAAAACTAAAAACTGCACCATGAATTCGATGTCCACCATGCCGCCGCTGTCGTGTTTGATGTCGAATAATCCGGTGGGATTAACATGGCCATCGTGCATTTTTTTACGCATCGCCAGTATTTCCGCACGCAGATTTTTCGGGTCGCGTGGCAGGCACAACAACTCGTTGCGCAACGTTTCAAAAGCCGCGCCTATGGTCTGGCTACCCGCGCTGAATCTTGCCCGCGTGAGTGCCTGATGTTCCCATACCCAGGCATCATGGCGTTGATAATCGGCGAACGCGGCGAGGCTGCTGACGAGCAATCCGCTTGCCCCATTCGGACGCAAACGCAAATCTGTTTCGTACAATCTGCCTGCCGAGGTGTAGCTGCTCAAAACCGTGTTGATACGCTGGGCGAGACGCGCATAATTTTCCTGCGCATCGGGATGTTCGTCATCGTAAATGAAAATCAAATCCAAATCGGACTCATAACCCAGTTCTTTGCCGCCCAATTTACCGTAAGCGATGATGGAAAAAGCGGGGCTGTCGCGATGTTGCTTGCGCGCATTTTTCCAGCACAGATTGAGCACATGGCGCAACATCAAATCCGCCAGCGCGCTCAGGTGATCGCTGAGTTTTTCCAGCGGCAACAAATCTTGCAAGTCCATCGCCAGCAGATGAAAAATCTGCTCCTGCTGGAGGTGGCGCAAGCTATCCATCTGGCGTTCCATATCTTCGCCGCACTCCAGCAAACGCGCACTGATGTCGGCATCAATATTTTGCCAGTCCGGCATCCGGTAAATTTCTTTCGCCGCCAGTAATTCATCGAATAATATCGGATGCAAAGTCAGATATTCACCCGCCCAGCTACTCGCGGCAACCAGTTTGCACAAGCGTTGCAAGGCGATGGGATATTCGATGAGAAAAGCCAGATAGGCGGAGCGGCGGATGATGCCGTCCAGTAGCAACAACATGCGGAATAGCGTGATGTCGGGATCGGATTGTTGCGCGCAGAGTTTGATAAATTGCGGAATCAGTTGATCCACGCGTTGCCGGCCGAGTTCGGATAATTGCCGGTAACGGGTGTTGTTACGCAGTTGCACGAGGCGTTCAGCCGTTGCACGCTGGTCTGTGTAACCTAGCCCGTTTAACCGTTTTCCTAGGTCGCCAGTCGTAATATTTTCACACCATAAATCACCATCATGCGCCTCGCTTTTTTGCGCGTGAAATATGCTTTCAAATTGCTGGTTGACAATGCTGCGATGCCTATCCAATTGCGTCAGCATGGTGGCGTAATCGGCATAGCCCATAGCGATGGCGAGCAAGACACGTTCGCTTTCCTGTTCAGGAATATCCTGAGTTTGCTGGTCGTCCAAATATTGCAAACGATGTTCCAGATTGCGTAAAAAAACATAAGCGGAGGTAAGTTCATTGACTGTTTGTCCGGGCAACTCGCCATCGTGCGCCAATTGTTCCAACACGAACAAAGTTGGGCGTATGCGTAATTTGGCATCGCGCCCGCCGCGTATGAGCTGAAAAACTTGTGCGGTGAATTCGATCTCGCGTATGCCGCCGGGGCCGAGTTTGATGTTGTTGCTACGGTCGCGGCGTTGCACTTCCTGACGGATTTGCGCGTGCAGTTTGCGCATGGAATCAATCGCACCGAAATCCAGATATTTGCGGAAAATAAACGGCTGCGTTAGGCGCGACAATTCCTCGGATAGACTCGCGGGCACAAGGGAAATCACGCGCGATTTGATCCACGCATAACGCTCCCATTCGCGTCCCTGTCCGATAAGATATTCTTCTAACGCGGCGAAACTGGTCACCAGCGGGCCGCTGTCGCCATAAGGACGCAAGCGCATGTCCACGCGAAACACATAACCGTCGGCGGTTGCCTCGTGAATGATACCGATCAAACGCCGCCCCATACGCGTGAAAAATTCGTGATTGCGCAGAGTGCGGATGTTGTCTTGCTGGTTCGTTTTGCGTGTCTCGCCATCTTCGGCATAAACGAAAATCAAGTCGATGTCGGATGAGACATTGAGTTCGCCGCCGCCTAATTTTCCCATACCGATGACCAATAGTTGCTGCGGCATATTGCTTAATTCGCCGAACGGAATGCCGTATTGGGATTGCAGCACGCTAGTCAAACAGCTTTGGGCGTATTGCACACACAGTTCCGCAAGTGCGGTCATGGCGCGCATCACTTCGTTTAGATCGGCAAGACCGTTCAGGTCGCGCAGTATGAGTTTGAGCATGACCTGCTTGCGTACTATGCGCACGGCACGAGTGAGTTGCGCCTCGTCGTTTAGATCCAGTCCGGTGTGTTCAAGCAAGCCGGAAATTTCGGCGCGGTCGCAACATGTGAGGTGATTTTTTTCCAGCCAACCCAGTAAATGCGGCTCGGCATCCAATACACGCTTGGCGTAGCGGCTGCATAAATAAGTCCGTTCCAAGGCATGCTGAAAATCAGGCGGGTCTTTACGGCAAGTGTTCATGGCGATAATTCCAGTTAGAATGCACGACCTTTTCATTATAGTTTTTCTGTCTATCCGCAGAAATTTTTGTTGACGCTCATTCATGTGGAATTCTCGCCCCGTCCGTATTCTTTGGCACAGTTTTAACTGGCTGACCCGCGTCGCCATAATTTGTGTCGGGACGTTGGCTTTGATAATGGCGTTCGGCATCATCGCGCTGCGTTATTGGCTGTTGCCGGGCATCGAGCAATACCACGAAAAAATCACCGCGTCTTTGACGCAAGCCATTGGTCGACCGGTAACCATCGAAAAAATTGCGGGAGATTGGCAAGGGCTGAATCCGCGTTTGAGTCTGGTTAATTTCAGTGTGCTGGACGAGCAAAAACATCCGGCTCTGATGTTGCCGAGTGTCAAGGTCAGTGTGTCCTGGTTATCTTTGCTGACCGCCGAATTGCGTCTTGCCAATCTGGAAATTGACAGACCGGAATTGCTGATACGACGCAATGAGGAGGGTAAGTTATTCATCGGCAGCGTGGAGTTGCAAGCGCAAAAAAATGCCGGCGGGGGCAGCTATGATTTTGCCGATTGGCTGCTGCATCAATCGCGCATGGTGGCGAGGAACGCGCTTATTGTGTGGGTGGACGAGCAACGCGGCGCGAAACCGCTGATACTGGAAAATGTCGATGTGCGCATCGAAAATTTGCTCAAACATCACCGCTTCGCCATGCGCGCGGTCGTTCCCGCCGAACTTGCCAGCCCCATCGATGTGCGCGGCGACTTTCATGGCAGAAGCTTTTCGGATATGAGCACTTGGCGCGGACAGGTGTTCACGCAGTTGCAATACGCCAACATCACGGCATGGCGACCCTGGTTTGATTTGCCGCACGAGTTCAGTCGCGGTCATGGCGCGCTGCGCGGTTGGCTGGATGTCACGGCGGGCAAGGTTTCGCGTTTGCAAGTCGATCTGGGAGTGCGGGATGTCGCGACCAAATTAGCTGATGATGTGCCGGAAATGATGTTGCGCAATCTGCAAGGGCGCGCGACTTGGCACGCGCTCACTGGCGGTTTTGAACTGGAGACCAAGAAACTCACCATGCAGTTGGAAAATGGTGTGTCGTTACCCACCACCGATTTATATCTGAATATTCTGGACGCACAGGCGAGACAGCCCGCATCGGGCGAAATACGCGCCAATTTATTGCAGCTCGAAACACTGGTCAGTCTGATAAATTTTGTGCCTGTTCCGGCTAATTTGCGCGCGGAATTGGATGCCTACGCGCCGCACGGAAAAGTGGAGAATTTACATGCGCAATGGCAGGGAACACCGCAACATCTGAATAGCTTTACGCTCAGCGGGAAATTTGAAAATATGGCGTTGCGTCAGGTGGGCAAAGTCCCCGGATTTTCCGGTTTGACGGCTGACATCAATGGCAATCAGGACAGCGGTAAATTGCGTATCGACTCGCGCCAGTTGCACGTCGACGCGCCCGACATCCTGCGCGAATCTTTGGAATTTCATACCTTGAGAAGCAACGCAAGCTGGCAACATCTGGATAAAGAACTGCTTGTCGATGTAAAAGAATTGGCGGTATCCAACACGGACGTGGAAGGCAAAGCACATGGCAGTTATCGCACGTCACCCGACTCGCGCGGCATATTGGATTTGACCGTCGACTTGTCGCGCGCCGATATGCGTCAGGTGGCACGTTATACACCGCTGATTGTAACCAAACGCCTATTGAGCGATTGGTTGCACGATGCCTTGCTGGCTGGCGACAGTAACGATTTTCACCTGCGTATTTTGGGCAATCTGAAAGATTTTCCTTTCGATCAAAGCCAGAACGACCAGTTCGAAATCAGCGCGAATTTTCAAAATGGCGCGGTGCGATTTGCCAAAGAATGGCCCATAGTCGAACAAGTCAAAGGCAAGTTTCTGATGCGTGGCAAACGCATGGAAATATCGTCGGATGACGCGCAAAGTGCCACGGTTTCTTTGCACAACATCAGTGTGGAATTGCCGGATATTACGACGCATAAACCCAGTTTGGAAATTAAGTTGCAAGGTGCGGCCGACACATCGAATTTTCTGGCTTATGTGCAACATAGCCCGATACGCGGCTACAGCAAAGGCTTTACCGATGCGATACACGCGCAAGGCGCGGGCGCGCTGGATCTGGCGATACGCATTCCTGATTTGAACGACGCGCGCGTCGAAGTGGAGGGCGTGTTTAGCATACTCAACAATGAAGTTGATCTTGGCGGGCGCATCCCCGTTATGAATAAAGCTAACGGCGAATTGCGCTTTACCCAACAAGGTTTTCAGACACATCAGATGACTGCGGAAATATTGGGTGGCCCGGCGAGGATAGATGTCAAAACGACTCCGTCTGGAGGTGTGGTGGGCGCGCTGGATGGCAAGGCAAATTTGGATGCGTTGCGTTTAAAACACTCCCCTCCCCTGCTCGCTTATTTGCATGGTGAGACGGCATGGAATGCGGCAATCACTTCGGCAAAAAATACTTTGGCGGTGAACATAGACTCCACGTTGCAAGGTGTGGCATCAACGCTGCCCGTTCCTTTTAACAAATCAAAAGACGACACGCTGCCGTTGTCTATCGCGGTGAACTCAGGGGAAACAAGTGGCACAAGCAAAGCGGAATCGAATATTGCCGTCGGGCTGGGGCAGTTGTTGAGTGCCCGAGCCGTGCAAAAAAATCAAAACGGTGTGGATACGCTCAAACGCGCCACAATCAATTTTGGCGGGCAAGAAAATGGCCGGAGCAAGACGGTGTATGGTTGATTGGGTCGCTGCCGGAATTGTCCGTGCAGGGCTGGAAAGATGTGCTTGGTAAAACAAATGAACCATCTGCCGCACCGGCCAATTTGCCAGGCTTAAGTGGTGCGGATGTGCGCATAGCCAAGTTGACCGGTTATGGATACACATTGAAAGATCTACATGTCACTGCAAACCAGCATGGCGATGATGTGGCGATGCAACTGGAAGGCCCGACAGTAAACGGTGAGGTGATATGGCAGCCGCATGGTTTTCAAAATGCTTCCAAGTTGAGCGCGCACTTAAAAAATCTATATTGGGTAACGGATGCGGCAACTATCGGCAATGTGTCCAATCAGCCGGATGATACGCCGGCGAGTGTATTGCAGCCCGGCATGTTACCAACGCTGGAGGTGACGATAGATGAGTTGCAAGTGAATGGCAAACATCTTGGGCGCGCCGAATTGGCCGGACATCCAGAGGCCGATGCCTGGTCGTTGCAACGCTTTATGCTGGCGAATCCGGACGGTAGTTTAAGTGGAGATGGTGTGTGGTCTGGCGGCGCAGGCAATCCTCGCACCAAGGTCAATATGGCACTGGAAATTAGTAGTGCCGAAAAAATACTCAGTCGCTCCGGTTTTCCCGATACGGTCAAAGACGGGAGTGGAAAATTAACCGCCAATCTGGCTTGGGTCGGCGCGCCGGAAGCGTTCAATCTCAACACATTGGCCGGCACTCTAAAATTGGAGGCGGGCAAAGGCCAGTTCCTCAAAATCGATCCCAGTGTGAGCAAACTCTTGGGTGTGTTGAGTGTGTTGAGTTTGCAGGCATTACCTAAACACATTACATTAGACTTCAAAGATGTGTTCAGCGAGGGGTTTCAGTTCGATAGCATCAAGGGTAACGCCCTCATTCAAAGCGGCAGTATGACCACGCAGGACTTTCATATCGATGGTTCGGCGGGCAAAGTTTTGATGCGGGGCAATGTCGATTTGATTAATGAGACGCAAGATTTGCACGTGGAGTTTTTGCCGAGTATCGGCAGTGGAATTTCTCTGGTTGGTGTGCTGGTGATTAATCCGGTGGTGGGCATCTCGGCTTTTGTGGTTGATAAAATATTGGGGAACCCTCTCGATAAGTTGGTTTCGTTTGAATACAATGTCACCGGAACTTGGGCTGAACCCAACGTATCGAAAGTGGGTGAGAAATCCATACCTGTTCGCGTCAAAGGAGAAGAGCCGATTGATGCAAACGAGCCTGATAAAGTTCCCGTACCCGCTAATACCAATCAACCCATAGCACAATAGAAAGTTCAACATGTCCGAAGGTAGCTCCACACAGCAACGTATCGCCGCACAGGTCAATGCATTCAAGGTGGCCGCGATACAAATGGCCTCCGGCCCCAATGTTACCGGCAACTTGGGTGAGGCGCGCCGCTTGATCGCCAAGGCCGTCGAGCAGGGCGCGCGCCTGGTTGTGTTGCCTGAATTTTTTGCCATCATGGGTTTGAACGAGATGGATAAAGTGAAAGTGCGTGAGCAACCCGGACAAGGTCAGATACAGGATTTTTTGAGTGAGACAGCACGACATTTTAAGATTTGGCTGGTCGGTGGTTCAATTCCTTTGGCGGCCAGTACGCCGGATAAGGTGCTGAATAGTTGTCTGGTGTTCGATGAACACGGCAAGCAAGTGGCGCGTTACGACAAAATACATCTGTTCAATCTGGAATTGTGCAACGAAAATTATCACGAGGCTAAAACCATCGAACCGGGCGATAAAGTCGTGGTGGTGGACAGTCCGTTCGGTCGCATTGGTTTAGGGATTTGTTATGACTTACGCTTTCCGGAATTATTCCGCGCGATGAAAAATGTGGACATCATCGTTCTTCCCTCCGCGTTTACCGAAACGACCGGCAAGATGCATTGGGAGGTGTTGGTACGAGCGCGTGCCGTGGAAAATCTTGCTTACGTGATTGCTTCCGCGCAAGGCGGATACCATGTGAATGGTCGCGAAACGCATGGCAACAGCATGGTGGTTGATCCGTGGGGGCGCGTGTTGGATAGATTACCGCGCGGTTCCGGCGTGGTGGTGGCGGAAGTGAACCCGGCGTATCAATCCAGCTTGCGTGCCAGCTTGCCTGCTTTGTCACACAGAACTTTATACCAATGTTAATCGAGCGCGCCTTGAATTCACCTGCTTCGATATTTTCGGCCGCGCAGCAAACGCTGTTAACGCCATACGCGCTGGATACGAGCCGCATCGGGCAAGTGTTCGCCAGCATGATGGCGCATAAGCTCGACTACGCGGATTTGTATTTTCAATACAGCCGTGCGGAAAGCTGGTCGCTGGAGGAAGGCATCGTCAAATCCGGTAGTTTCAATATTGACCAAGGCGTGGGCGTGCGCGCCGTCAGTGGTGAAAAAACCGCATTCGCTTACTCCGATGACATCAGTTTGAATGCGTTGGAAAGTGCCGCTACCGCGACTCGCGCGATTGCACGGCAGGGCGGAACACAGTCTGTGCCGATATTGAAACAAGGCACGCGACGCGACATTTATTTGCCGCATGATCCGATTGCCAGCCTCAAAGATGCCGACAAAGTCACTTTATTAGAACGCCTCGAAGGTTATGCGCGTGCATTGGATACGCGTGTGGTGCAAGTGATGGCCAGCCTTGCCGGAGAATATGAAGTGGTGATGGTGGCGCGCAGCGATGGCTTGATGAATGCCGACATACGTCCACTGGTACGCTTGTCAGTGCAAGTGATCGTGGAAAGTAACGGCAAGCGCGAGCAAGGCTCGGCGGGTGGTGGCGGACGTTTCGGCTATGATTATTTTGATGACGAAATATTGCGTCGTTATGCCGCCGATGCGGTACACCAAGCGGTAATCAATCTGGATGCCGCACCCGCACCGGCGGGTAACATGACGGTCGTATTGGGCAATGGTTGGCCGGGAATTTTATTGCACGAAGCAATCGGTCACGGTTTGGAAGGTGACTTTAATCGCAAAGGCAGTTCGGCATTTTCCGACCGGGTCGGCGAGCGTGTTGCGGCGGCGGGCGTGACGGTGGTCGATGATGGCACGATAGCGAACCGTCGCGGCTCCTTGCAAATGGACGATGAAGGCAATGCCACACAATGCACCACCCTGATTGAGAACGGCATACTCAAAGGCTATTTGCAGGACAGCCTCAATGCGCGGCTGATGGGCGCGGCGTTGACGGGCAATGCGCGGCGCGAATCGTATGCGCACATTCCCATGCCACGCATGACCAATACCATGATGTTGAATGGCGACAAGACGCGCGACGAAATTATCGCTTCAGTTAAACACGGTTTGTATGCCGCGAATTTTGGCGGTGGGCAAGTCGATATTACGAGCGGAAAATTTGTGTTCTCCACCACCGAAGCGTATCTCATTGAGAATGGAAAAATCACCACGCCGGTAAAAGGCGCGACGCTGATTGGTAACGGGCCGGATGTGTTGACGCGCATCTCCATGATAGGTAATGACACCTCGCTAGACTCGGGCGTGGGCACGTGCGGCAAGGAAGGTCAAAGCGTACCTGTGGGGGTCGGTCAACCCACAGTCAAAATTGATGGGCTGACAGTAGGCGGAACCGCCTAATCATTATTTTTATCGGCGCGTTAAAAAATATCGCGATTGAATTTTGGCTTCATTAAGTGCGCGGAAACAGCTAAAATCGCGTCCTTGAATTTTCAATAAGGATGCACTATGTCAATGTCTGACCGCGACGGCTTTATCTGGCACGATGGCAAGCTCGTACCCTGGCGCGATGCCAACACCCATGTCCTGACTCACACTTTGCATTACGGCATGGGCGTGTTCGAAGGCGTGCGCGCTTACAAAGCCGCCAAAGGCACGGCAATTTTCCGCTTGCAGGAACACACTGACCGCCTGTTCAATTCGGCACACATCTTCCAGATGAAGATGCCGTTCGACAAAGCCACCGTCATGGAAGCGCATCGCGAAGTCGTGCGTGCCAACAAACTCGAATCTTGCTACATCCGCCCGATTTGTTTTTACGGTTCGGAAG
>JBAVPP010000069.1:0-1510 GCA_049693175.1 Gallionella sp.
AGGCTGGGGCGCTGAGAAGAATAGTGAACTCAAGGGTCTTTTCTCTCCGCCTCTGCGTCTCTGCGGTTGAAAAATGTCTTTTTACGTGATATATGGGTTCATCGTTATCAAGGAGGAACAATGACATTCGTTTATTTTCTGATCGTGATCGGCATTCTCGTGTTCGTGCACGAGTTCGGGCACTTTCTCATGGCAAAGCGGGCAGGCGTGCGGGTCGAGAAGTTCTCGCTCGGCATGGGGCCAAAACTTTTCGGCTTCAAGAAGGGTGATACGGAGTATGTCCTTTCCGCGCTTCCGCTCGGCGGGTACGTGAAGATGGCGGGAGAGAACCCGGATGAAGACCCGACGGGCGCTCCGGACGAGTTCCAGTCCAAGACCGTGTGGCAACGCGCCAAGATCGCGGCCACGGGACCGCTCACGAACATCGTATTGGCTTTCATCATCATGCCCCTCGTCTTCATGGTCGGGACGTACAGTGAAGGCCCGGCCAAGGTTGGCTACGTGGAAAAAGGTTCACCTGCCGAGCGGGCCGGCTTCGTGGCGGGCGATGTGATCGAGAAGATCAATGGCAGGAGCATCAGCGACTGGACCAGGGCGCTGACCCTGATCGCGGTGAACCCCGATACCGACGTGACGGTAATTATCGAGCGGCAGGGTGAAAAAAAGGCCTTGACGCTCCGGCCAGACTTGGCGACAGAACTCAAGATCGGAACGTCCGGTCTGGTCCCCGACATGCCGGCGGAGATCGGGAAGCTGAAGCCGGGGTTCCCCGCCGAGCAGGCCGGAGTCATGGTGAACGACAAGATCATCGCCGTTGACGGGAAGACCATCTATCACTGGATCCAGTTCTCCACGCTGGTGCGCGACAGTAAGGGGAACAAGCTCACGCTTACGCTCGAGCGGAATGGCAAGCGCATGGAGAAGATCATTACCCCAAAAGAGGACGGTGGCAGGCAGGTCATCGGCGTTGAGCCGGTCATGCGGCTGGTATTCAAGAAATACGGATTTACAGAGTCCCTGCGACTGGGCTTCGAAAAGACCATCGAGTCCGTCGACCTGACGTTCATCACGCTCAAGAAGCTCGTTACCTTAGACCTCTCGATCAAGACGCTTGGCGGGCCGGTGATGATCGCGCAGATGTCGGGCCAGGCGGCTGCCGCCAGATTGTCGGCTTTCCTTTCGCTTCTCGCCATGATCAGCATCTCGCTCGGCGTCCTGAACCTGCTGCCTATCCCGGTGCTTGACGGAGGAATGATCCTGTTTCTCGTGATCGAGGCGGTCCGCAAAAAGCCGCTCAGCAGGAAGGTGATGGAGGTTTCCCAGAGCATCGGCGCGGGGCTGTTGATCACGCTGATCGCCGTCGTGTCGTATAACGATGTCATGAGGATGTTTTTCAGCAAGTAATGCAGTAAACCTTGAACCGCGAGGACGCGAAGGACGCGAAGGTTTACTGTCTGACGTTTAGGTTTCCTTGCGCTCTTGGCGTCTTCACGGTAAATCCTTTTGCTTA
>JBAVPP010000070.1:0-4504 GCA_049693175.1 Gallionella sp.
CGTCAGGTTTGATCAGGGTGCGATATTCAAGGTTACCAAACCAAATGATGGCGGCGGCAAAAATCAGCCACCACAATTGTTTTGTTGAAAGTTTGTCGTTCATACGGCGACCTTGGTCGCCGTGCGATTCAAGCAGGCAGCGTCGTTCAATAAAAAATTCAGACTAGCCAAAAAAAGTTTCATGCGTGCGTTTCTGGCGTGTCGCCTAAAAATTTTTGCGGGAATGCGGGCGCGGATTTTAACTGGTAAGCCCCTTGTCCTTCAACTCGACTTGAGCCCAGCCGCGCGCAAAAGTAAGTCGCAAGTCATCTCCTGTTTCCACTTGTCTGACATCAGATACTAATCGCCCGTGACTATCCTGCACCAGACTGTAACCACGTGCCAGCACCTGCTGCGGATTTAACAACATCAAATGTTGGGTGACATTTTCCACGCGCTCGGTTTGTTGTTGATGGTTAAAACGCATCGCCTGTTTCAGTCGTTGTGCCAATCGGGCATGGCGTTGCTGTTGCACCGCAAACACCGTGCTCGCGGCATTCAGGCGTTGCAATAACGATTCCCATTGCCAGTTTTGATGTTGTTTACGGTAGACATAAGCGCGCTGCAACCGTTGATGCAACTGGCTGAGTTCTGAGTGTTCACGTTGCAGTTGTTGGGCGGGGTGTGTCATACGACGCTGTAAATAGTCCAGCGTCTGCATGGCATTTTGCAGCCGGTTGCGCATTGCACGCTGCAAGTGTTGCGTGGTATCGCCCAATCCATTCAACAACGCATGCCTATCCGGCACAACACGTTGCGCGGCGGCAGTCGGCGTGGGCGCGCGTTCGTCCGCGACAAAATCGGCAATAGTAAAATCGGTCTCGTGCCCCACACCACTCACGGTAGGTATATCACTGGCAGCAATGGCGCGCGCCACGATTTCTTCATTGAATGCCCACAAATCTTCGATGCTGCCACCGCCACGACATACAATCAGCACATCGCACTCGGCGCGCTGATTGGCAACGGCAATCGCCTGCGCGATTTTCTCGGCACTGCCCTGTCCTTGCACTGGTGTCGGATACAAAATCACCGGCACACTCGGCAAGCGCGACTTCAAGGTGGTGAGTACATCGCGCAATGCCGCAGCTTGCGGCGATGTAATGATGCCGATGCGTTTAGGATAACGCGGCAAGGCGCGTTTGCGTTCAACAGCAAATAGTCCTTCGCTTGCCAGCATTTGTTTGAGCCGCTCGAACTGCTCAAACAACACACCCAGCCCTGCCGGACGCATTTGTTCCACGGTGAGTTGAAAATCGCCACGCTGCTCATATAAGGTGGCAACGGCTAACACTTCGACCAATTGCCCGTTGCTAATTGGTCTATCTAAAAATTGATTTTTATGCCGGAACATCACACAGCGTGCTTGCGCCTGTTCGTCCTTGAGCGAAAAATAAAAATGCCCGGAAGCCGCCCTCACCAAATTGGAAATTTCGCCGCGCACCCACAGCAATGGCATATTGCTTTCGATTAACTGCTTGATTGCAAAATTAAGTTCTGCCACACGTAAAACGCGACTCTTTTCCTGCAAATTTAGTTCGAAAGACATATTGACATTCTCAAATAATCCACAAATCCAATAACGGCAAGGTTTATTCACCCTGACACATTCAATAAAACCTTAACTTACGGTAACTTATTGTTTTTAATTGATATTAATGCATGGCAAATTTTAGGCAATCCAGGAAAAACCCTTATCTGACATCAGCTTGAAATATAAAATTCAGAGACTATCCACAAAGTTATCCACACATTTTGTGCATAAACAAAAATACTGTTTCGCCACGCGCAGTTAAGCAAATCCCGTAAACAAAATTCTGTGAAATCTTGCTCAACTGGATGCGACACGCTACAGTTGCGCCCTTTAGATAATCACCGTATCCAACAGTAACATATACGGTTCGGTACAGTACCCACATAATTCTAGCCTCATGGAGAATCACTTTGTTCGCAATCGTTGAAGCAGCCGGCTGGCCTATCTGGTTTTTAATCCTCGCGTCTATTGTTGCGGTCGGTTTGATAGCCGAACGACTGATGTTTTTGCGCAGCAGTAAAATCTCGCCCCCCGCCTTATTGAACATCGTTGTCAAAGAATTCAAACAACACGGTGTTAGCGATGCGATGCTCACTAAGCTGGCAGAAAATTCGCCGCTGGGTCGTATTTTTGCAACCGCGCTCAAAAACATCAAAAGCCCGCAAGATGTAATGAAAGAATCCATAGAAGAAGCGGGACGCGCGGCGACACACGAATTGGAACGCTTTCTCACCACGCTGGGCACGATAGCCTCTATCAGCCCGCTGCTGGGTTTGTTCGGCACGGTGGTCGGTATGATAGAGATTTTCGGTTCACAAAATGCGGCGGGCAACAGTCCGGCGATTTTGGCGCATGGTATTTCCGTGGCTTTGTACAACACCGCGTTCGGTCTAATCGTCGCGATTCCCAGCATGATTTTCTATCGCCATTTCCGTTCCAAAGTCGATAGTCTGTCGATTGAGATGGAACAGCAAGCAATCAAGTTGGTCGAGGTCGTGCACGGCCAGCGTAAAGGCTAAGTACCATGAATTTTCAACGTGGGCGTAATCGTGAAGAACCGGAGATCAATCTGATCCCGATGATAGATGTATTGCTGGTAATTTTGATTTTTATGATGGTCACCACCAGCTACGCAAAATTTTCCGAGTTGCAAATCAATCTGCCGCAAGCGGGCGGCGAGGCCAGCAAAGAAACGGTGCAACCCGTCAATGTCGCGGTCGATGCCTCCGCCAATTACGCGATTAACGGCAAGGGCATTAACTACAGCGGCATCAACGCCTTGTCCCTGTCGTTGAAACAAGCCGCCGGCACACAAACTGATCCGACTATCGTTATCAACGCCGATGCCAAAGCCACGCATCAATCGGTGGTGAACATCATGGAGGCCGCGCGTTTGGCGGGCTACGGTCGCATCACTTTCACCACGCAGAACCAAAACAATTAAAGTGTGGCAACTGCAACGCCACTGGTATCGCGCCACACCATTGCATCTGATTTTGCTGCCTGTCAGTTGGTTGTTCGGCTTGCTTGCCGCACTGCGCCGTTTACTTTATCGCAAACAGATTCTCGCCAGTTTTAAGCTGGACGTTCCAGTCATTGTGGTCGGCAACATCAGTGTCGGCGGCACGGGCAAAACACCGCTCACCTTGGCTTTGGCAGCGCAGCTCATCGAACACGGCAAACATCCGCTCATCATCAGTCGCGGCTACGGCGGCAGCGCGTTGCAAGCACAAGCAGTAAGCGCGACTGATGATGCGCAACGATGCGGCGACGAACCGGTACTAATGGCGCGACGCAATCTCTGCCCGGTGTGGATAGGACGAAATCGTGTTGCCTGTGCCCGCGCCGCTTTGCAAGCCCATCCCGAATGCGATGTCATTTTGTGCGATGACGGCTTGCAACATTATCGTTTGCAACGCGATGTGGAAATCGTGGTGATGGATGGCGCGCGTAAAATCGGCAATGGCTTTTTATTGCCCGCCGGACCATTGCGTGAACCGCTATCGCGCTTAAAATCGGCGGATGCCATCGTGGTCAACGGCGGGCAAACTTCCAGTCAAAAGATTAAATTTGGCATGACGTTAAATGGTGAGATTTTTTACAATTTATTAGATGCCACTCGCACCGCGACCGCTCAGGATTTGCAAGGGTTACGCTGTCATGCCGTCGCCGGAATTGGTCATCCGCAACGCTATTTTGACGCGCTGCAAACACTGGGAATAACTTGCACCACGCACGCTTTTCCCGATCACCACACTTACCGCGCCGAGGAATTAAATTTCACCGCTTGCGATGCCCTACTCCTTACCGAAAAAGATGCGGTAAAATGCGCAACCTTCGCGGATGCCCGATATTGGGTGTTGCGTGTGGATGCGCAAATCGATTCCGCGCTCATCGAACTGATACTGCGAAAGATACAAAATCATGGATGCAAAACTGCTTGAAATTTTGGTTTGCCCATTGTGCAAATCGTCATTGGTCTATCAAAAATCCGCGCAAGAATTGATTTGCAAAGCCGACCGGCTGGCATTCAAAATCGAAGACGACATTCCCGTGATGCTGGTCGATGAAGCGCGCAAACTCACCTTGGAAGAAGTCGACAAACTGTAATGCCACCCTTTCACGTCGTCATTCCCGCGCGTTTTGCCTCGACCCGCTTACCGGGTAAACCGCTGCTGGACATAGGAGGCAAGCCTATGGTGATACGTGTCGCCGAACAAGCCGCCCTAAGTGGCGCACAAGAAGTTTGCATCGCCACCGATTATCAACCAATACTGGAAGCCGCGCAGCAGTACGGTTTTAATGCCTGCATGACCCGCGCCGATCACAACAGTGGCACGGATAGAATCGCCGAAGTTGTAGCGCAACGCGGCTGGTCGGATGACACCATCGTGGTCAATGTGCAAGGCGATGAACCGCTGATTCCGCCCG
>JBAVPP010000071.1:0-9393 GCA_049693175.1 Gallionella sp.
GGTCGTGGCTTCTCGGTGGTGGCGGAAGCGGTGCAACGTTTGGCGGAACGTTCGGGCGAGGCGACCAAGCAAATTAGTACGCTGGTCAAGACCATTCAAACCGATACTTACGATGCGGTTGCAGCGATGGAAAAAAGCACCTTGGGTGTGGTGGAAGGCGCGAAACTTTCGGATATGGCGGGACAATCTCTGAAAGAAATTGAGCAGGTATCGAATGAGTTGGCGCGCTTGATTAACAGTATCTCGGTGTCGACGCAAGTGCAGACCGACATGGTGGGCGAGGTGTCGGACATGATGAAGGATGTGCTGAACATCACCCAACAAACATCCGAGGGCACAAACATGACGACCAACTCCATTGCGCAATTGACCGCCCTGGCCTCGGAACTGAGAAGTTCGGTATCTGGCTTTAAACTCCAATAATTAAAGCTCCAGATAATTTGCATATGAATAATCCGGCACAGTTTGATCGAGCGGCGTTGAACATTGTTAGACCCGGTATCGACGGGGGTTTGTCCCAGCTCAATCACGCGTTGGAAAAGTTTTGGGCCTTCCCCGCTTCCGAAGCAGCCTCTTTGCAAATCGCGCAGGAAGAAATAAAGCGTTTGATCGGCGTGTTCAAAATGGTCGGGTTGGATGGGCTGGCGGTATATTGCAGCGAGCTTGAAGTGGTGTTTGCCGAGTTGTCACAACATCCAACCATGATAACGGCAGTGCACCGCGATGCCGTGGACTCGGCACTGCAAGCACTTGATCAATATTTGCATGACATCGCTCGCGGGGGAGATAACGCAAGTACGCGATTGTTTTCCCGCTACCAGCAGTTGCAACATGTGCGCGGCTTGGAAATGTCGTTCGAGCTCGATTTATTCTTCCCCAATTTGAATGTGTCGTTGCCGGGCAGTCTGCTTGATGTGCCCCAGGCTGCCAATTCACCGGCTCAGATTAAGCTCGCGCGTTCCCAATATCAACAAAGTTTGTTGCGCTATTTGCGGCATATCGACGTGGCGCAGTCTTTAACCACGATGAGACAGGCAATGCACAGCGTGATGACCGCACTGCCTGCGGACAAAAACAGAGTGTATTGGTGGGTATGCGCCGGATTCTTTGATTGTCTGGGCGGGCAAAGCCATACAACGGTTGACGTAAACGCTCCAAAACTGTTGGGTAAAATAGATCAGCAAATGCGTATGCTCATGGCGGGACAGAGTCTCGAAGAACAGCCTGAGCTTAACCAGATGCTGTATGTCATCGCCTATACCGAAGTGCCTTCAGGAAGTTTGGCGGCGGAAATACAGGAGACATTCGTACTGGATCGATATGTCCATGCCGCGAACGATGTGCCCATTTCGCTGTTGAGCAAACGCTTGTCGGTCATTGCCGAACATTTGCGTACCGCGCAAGACAGTTGGAATTCCTGCGTGTTGGGCAATCAGGCGGATTGCATTAATTTTGTCGCGCAAGCCGGATTAATAGAATCCTATTGCGAGAAACTCGATCAGGATGCGGTAAAAGTATTGGCGCGCACGATAGCGACTTATGCGCAGTATGCCGTTGAGCCGGACACGGCGGAAGCCTTGGCGATGGATATGGCGATGTCCTTGCTGCTGCTCGATAGAGGCATCGCGCATTATCACGAAATCGATGCGAGTTTCCAACAACAAGCTCTGGTATTGGCGGATCGTATGCACGAAGCCGCCACTTCGCCCTCCGAAAACGAGCGACCCATAGGCGAATTAATCGCGTTGCATTATGCCCAGGAAAAATCAGGAATCAGCGCGATTTTGTGCAAAGAGATGCTGGCTAATTTGCAGCGTGTCGAGACAGGGCTGAACGCGTTTTTTCAGGACAATGCCAAGCGCCATGAATTGCAAAGACTCTCACAGGACATCAGGCAAATAAGGGGCGGCCTGCATATGCTGGGTTGGCAATCTGCTGCCTCATTGAGCGATGCTTTCCAATTGACAGTGGAGTATTTTGTCACAAACGACAAACCCGTTGAGCGTAGCGAAAGCCGCGCTGTCGCGAGTGCCTTAAGCGTGCTGGAAAGCTGCTTGACACACGGCGGCACACTGATGAATTCGGATCAGGAAGACACCTTCAAAACGGCTACCAGCGCATTGGCCAAGATCAATCAGGGTGCGAAGTTGCAGGATATTTCAGCAACCATGCCAGTGTATAAAGTGGAGACCGTCGGCACATCCAGTGAAGACATGGAGCTCATCGACATCTTCCTTGAGGAAGCGGGCGAGGTGCTGTCCATCATGCGCGAGAATTTGGAGTTGAGTCACTTAAACAAAAACAATAGCGAACCGCTCATCACTATACGCCGTGGCTTCCATACGCTCAAAGGCAGCGGGCGCATGGTCGGCCTGAACGATTTGGGCGAGGTGGCGTGGGCATTGGAAAGAGCGATGAATGTATGGCTCAAAGCCGAGCGTCCCGCCTCCAAAGCCTTGACCAATATGATAGCGATGGCGATACCCATATTCAGTAATTGGGTGGAAAAACTGCGCCGTAGCGGCTCGGTCAGAATCGAAGCGGACGAATTGATTCGTGCGGCGCGGCGCATTGAGGAAAATCAAGCCGAAGAGGAGATCGAAGAAACTCCGCTTAAAGTTGAACACGATGCTTCGGCACTGGCACTTATTGACGAATCAGTCGCGCTCGAAACAGCTCCGGTACAGCCAGAAAAAACACCGTCATCCGCCGCAGAAACCGAGGCATCGGGCATGGTGCAAATCGGTGCTATCAGTCTGTCAGCCGCATTATTTAAGATAGGTTCGGAAGAGTCCAGACAACACGTTTCAACCTTGCAAGCTCAGCTTGCAGAATTACACGAGACGGCAGAGACGCGCATCGAATATGACTTTATGCGGGCCGCGCACACCTTGGCGGGTGTCAATCGCGCGATGGGATTTACCGCGATAGTCGATCTCGCGTTCGCCTTGGAATGCTGGTTGCAAATGCGTATGGAGCATCCGTTCAATTTGCAGCACGGACAATTGGAACTGATACAAAACGCCGTCAATACGCTGGATCGTATGGTGCAGGATTTGTGCGCGCGCCAGTTCCCGCGCGCCAGCAGCGATCTGGTGTATTTGTTGAACATGGACAAAGACAAGCTGCATGTGGATGAAGTCGTGAACCACGATGAACTGCACTTGGAAGAATTTGATGTGCAGCCTAAACCAGTGGGCGAAATTCCGATATATGTCGTACCAGCGGCGTTTACCGAGTTTCTCGCCGCACCTATCGTTTTTGATACTCCTGCCACAGCCGATATTTCCAAGGTCGCACCGGAACCCGTGCTTGCCAAAAGCGCGAGCCTGGCGCAGACCGAAAACGTGGCGAGTCCGGCAGCGGTCGAGATCGCGCCGACTCCGGCAGTTTCCGCCCACACCTCACAGTCCGCGCTGATACGCGACGATGTGGACGAACAGTTGTTCCCGGTATTCTTGGAGGAAGCCGACGAGTTGATTCCGCAACTGGCATCCAATCTGCGCACCTGGCGAGCGCACCCGGCAGACGACGCATCGGCAAGATTGCTAAACCGCTTGTTGCATACCTTGAAGGGTAGCGCGCGTATGGCCGGTGCGATGCGTATTGGTCAGGTTGCGCACGAAATGGAAGACGCGGTGTTGGCAGCGGCTAAACGCCAGCACGAAGCGACCTATTGGGACGAGTTGGATCATCAGTTTGACCGTATCTCAGCGTTATTGGAAGAGTTGCGCACCGGCAAACCGCCGCAAGAGATTGCCGATGTGCGACAGCGTGCTACCGACCATCAGAGAGGCGAATTCACGCAAGATCGCCGTATGCTGGAAATCGGTGCGGAACGCGCCTTGCAAGGCAGCATGTTGCGGGTGCGCGCGGATGTGATTGACCGTCTGGTGAACGAGGCCAGCGAAATCAGTGTGGCGCGTGCACGTATAGAAAGCGAATTGCGTTCGTTCAAAGACAGCCTGCTGGAACTCACCGAAAGCGTGATGCATTTGCGCAAGCAATTGCGTGAAGTCGAAATACAAGCCGAAAGCCAGATGCAAGCGCGTGTATCTCAGGCGCAGGACAACGATTTGCAATTCGATCCTCTTGAGCTGGATCGCTTTACCCGCTTGCAAGAATTAACGCGCTTTATGAACGAGAGCGTACACGACGTTCAAACGGTGCAACACACATTATTGAAAAATCTGGACGAGGCGAACGCCGCGATGATGGCGCAAGCGCGCCTAAACCGCGAGTTGCAGCAAAGTTTGATGAATGTGCGCATGGTACCGTTCAACAGCATCACCGACAGGTTGTATCGCATCGTGCGTCAGACCGGCAAAGAATTGAACAAGCGCGCCAACTTGGAGCTTGCCGGCACATCGGTGGAATTGGATCGCAGTGTGCTGGAAAAAATGACCGCGCCGTTCGAGCATCTGCTGCGTAATGCGATGGCGCATGGTCTGGAAAACGAGCAACAGCGCAATCAACTTGGTAAACAACCGATAGGTGAAATTCGCCTGAGCTTGCGGCAAGAGAACAACGAAGTGGTGTTCGAATTGAGCGACGATGGCGCGGGTTTGAACTTTGCCGCACTGCGCGAAAGAGCCATCGCACTGGGCGTATTGCAAGCCGACGATACCAGCAGCGAAGAACAATTGGCGCAGTTGATTTTTACCAGCGGAATCTCCACGGCGAGTGAAGTCACCGAAGTCGCGGGACGCGGCATCGGCATGGATGTGGTGCGCAGCGAAATCACGGGCCTGGGCGGTCGTGTCGATGTCAGTTCGCATAGCGAAAAAGGCACGCGCTTCATTATCCATTTGCCACTCACCCTAGCGGTGACGCAAGTGCTGATGGTGCGTTCCGGTGACACCACTTACGCGATTCCGGCGGGTATGGTCGAGGAAGTTCGTCAGCTGAAATCGATGGAAATCGAGGAGTTGTATCGCGCCCGTCAAATCGAGTGGCGGGGGAAAATTTACCCCTTGCATCATTTGTCGCAATTGCTGGGAGAACGGGATAGCATCCCCGATAGTCAGGCGCGCAATTCGGTATTGCTATTGCGCAGCGGCGATGCCGGCATGGCACTGCACATCGAAGAGTTATTGGGCAATCAGGAAACCGTGGTGAAGAACATCGGACCGCAACTGGCGCGTCTGCCCGGTATCGCCGGTGCGACGGTACAAGCCAACGGCAAGGTGGTGCTGATTCTGAATCCTTTGCACATATCGCAAAAAATGTCTGCGCAAAGCGCGAACAAACAAACTATTTCAACTGAAGTGGCACTCAACAAATTGCCACTGGTGATGGTGGTGGATGACTCGCTGACGGTGCGCAAAATCACGACGCGTATGTTGACACGCGTCGGCTATGACGTGATAACAGCCAAAGATGGTGTGGACGCATTGGAACAGTTGGCGAACATCATGCCGTCGGCAATGTTGCTGGATGTGGAGATGCCTCGCATGGATGGTTTTGAGTTGACCAAGCGGTTGCGTCAGGACGAAAAAACCAAAGATTTGCCCATCATTATGATCACCTCGCGCACCGCCGATAAACACCGTGACCACGCGCTGCAACTGGGCGTGAACGCTTATTTGGGCAAGCCTTATCAGGAAGATGAGTTGCTCAATCGCCTTGCTGAATTTACCGCTGTGCGTCAGTAACCGCGCTTTAGCTTACTGTCCCGCCGCCTTAAACATCGCTAAAGTTTGCTCACGCGCCAGGGTGTGATTAACGATAGGCGCGGGATAATCTCTTCCAATCACGATATTTTTCGCGCGCTGTTCCAAGGGCGGCAGTGTCCAAGGCGCGTGGATAAATTTGTCCGGACAATTGGATAATTCAGGCACATAACGGCGGATAAATTTTCCCGCCGCATCGAATTTTTCCGATTGTGTAATCGGATTAAATATTCTGAACCAGGGTTGCGCATCACAGCCCGTTGATGCCGCCCATTGCCAGCCGCCGTTGTTCGCCGCCAAATCAAAATCGTTCAAATTCTCGGCAAAATATTGTTCGCCACTACGCCAATCGATTTGCAAATCCTTCACTAAAAAACTGGCGGTAATCATGCGTAAACGATTGTGCATAAATCCGGTTTGATTGAGTTGGCGCATTCCCGCATCAACCAAGGGATAACCCGTCCGCCCATTTTTCCATGCCGCAAATTTGTCCGCATGATTGGTGAAATTAAGATGCTCAAACTGTGGCTTAAACGCATGTCCAACCACGCCAGGATGATGGTGCAAAAGCGCGTGATAAAAATCGCGCCAGATCAATTCCGACAACCAAGTTTGCGCGCCCAATCCGGCTGAGTGATAGGCGTGTCGGGCAAGTGTGCGTATCGAAATTGTGCCGAAACGTAAATGCGTGGAAAGATAGGACACGCCTTTGATGGCGGGGAAATCGCGGGTTTCGTGGTAGCGCGCCATGCGTTCGGTAAAGTCTGCAAATAATTGCGCCGCGCCCGACATGCCGCATGGCATTGCCAATTGGCTTAGATTCGTTTTGCTAAAACCCAGTGAGTCCAGACTAGGTATTTCAGCCGCCTGAAAACTCGCTAGACGCGAAAAATAATTTTGCGTCGCATAGGCGCGCAAATAAAAATCATCGGCCTTCTTCAGCCAAGCATTTTTGTACGGCGTAAACACGTGATACGGCGTGCCGCCGCCTGTCAACACTTCATCACGCTCAAAAATAACGTGGTCTTTGTAATGGTGAAATTCGATGCCATACGCGTCGAGTGCAGCACTGACCGCCGCATCGCGCGCATGGCAATCCGGCTCTTCGTCGTGGTTACAAAACACCGCTTGTGCGCCGATTTGTTGCGCTAATTGTGTAACCATTTGCTGCGCGCTGCCATGCAAAATATGCAAGTCGCTACCCAGTTTGCGCAGTTCAAATTGCAATTCGGCGAGGCTGTGCCGGATGAACTCTACCCGCCTGTCCGCCTTATTTTGCAAGGCATTCAGGATGTCCGTGTCGAACACAAAAACGCAATGCACCGCGCGACTATTTTTCAGCGCGTGATACAAAGCCGCATGGTCGTGTAGCCGTAAATCGCGGCGTAACCAGCAAAGCGTGGTGGAATATTGGGACATGCTGGCGAGTAGATTAAACAAGGCGCAATTGTGCAGCCAGTCGGGTAAAGCTACAATGCCGACATGAACGAATTGAATCTTACCAATCATTTTCTGATTGCCATGCCCGCCATGCAGGAAGGCGTGTTTGCCGGAACGCTCACTTACATTTGCGAACACAATGAAAATGGCGCGCTGGGCATCGTCGTGAATCGACCAACCAGCATCACTTACGCCGACATGTTTGACCAAATCAGCATCCCCTTGCATCAGCCCGACTTGGAAAAAATGCCGGTGCATTTTGGCGGGCCGGTGCAGACCGAGCGCGGCTTTGTGCTGCACGACAGCCAGCAGGACTGGGAATCCACTTTGCGTATCGGCGACAGCATGGCGTTGACCACGTCCAAAGATATTCTGCAAGCGATGGGGGCAGGCAAAGGGCCGCGCCACATGATCATCACTTTGGGCTATGCGGGTTGGGAACCGGGTCAGTTGGAACACGAAATCAGCGAAAACACTTGGCTGACGGTACAAGCATCGGAACACATCATGTTCAATCTGCCGCCTGAAGAACGCTTGCCCGCCGCGATGGCATTGCTGGGTATAGATTACGCGTCGCTGGCCGATGAAGCAGGACATGCCTGAAGCCGCCTATCTAAATCCTAAATCCGCAATCCTAAATCCTGAATTCACGGGAACACTACTCGCATTTGATTTCGGTACACGTCGCATCGGCATTGCCAAAGGCTCAACTTTATTGGGGAATGCCGCGCCGCTCGCCACCATAGACGCGGAAAAAAATGAGGTGAAATTTGCGCGCATCGCCGAGTTGATAGTCGAGTGGCAACCCAGCGCGCTAATCGTTGGTCTGCCTTGCAACGATGACGGCACACCGCACGAGATGACCGCGCTGTCGCGCCGCTTTGCCAACCGCCTCAAAGGGCGGTTTAATTTGCCGGTGGTGCTGGTGGATGAGCGTTATACTTCTGCCGCCGCGAGCAGCGCGCTGAAGGAACAAGGTGTGCATGGCAGAAACCAGAAAGCATTGCTAGACCAATACGCCGCGCAACAAATTTTACGGGCGTATTTTGATGAACCCAGCGCGGCAAAAGTAGTATGAAATTAGGCGTAATAATTTTGCTAAAACAACAGCCACAGAGAACACAAAGACCACAGAGCAAGACATTCGATGCTGATTTCTCCGTGGTCTCGGTGGCTGTACTTAGAGGTTTATGAAATGAACAATCCTCAATTGAACAAGCATGGCGAGCTGCAACACTTGCTCACCACCGAAGGACTGCCCGTGCGCATCATGCGCGACATACTGGATCACGCCTCGACTTTCATCGGCGCAAGCGACAACAAAGAAATCAAAAAAGTGCCACTGCTGCAAGGCAAATCGGTGTTCAACGTATTCTTTGAAAACAGCACACGCACCCGCACCACGTTTGAAATCGCGGCGAAAAAATTATCCGCCGACGTGGTCAATCTCAACATCGGTTCATCCAGCACCAGCAAGGGCGAAACGCTGTTGGATACCGTGGACAATCTGTGCGCCATGCACGCCGATATGTTTGTGGTGCGCCATTCCACCAGCGGTGCGGCGCATCTTATCGCGCGGCACGTCGCGCCGGAAATACACGTCATCAACGCCGGCGATGGACGACACGCGCACCCCACGCAAGCCTTGCTGGATATGTACACCATACGCCATTACAAAAAAGAATTTCACAACTTGCGCGTCGCCATCGTCGGGGATGTGTTGCACTCGCGTGTTGCACGTTCGCAAATACACGCGCTGACCACTTTGGGTGTGCCGGAAGTGCGCGTGGTTGCACCGAAAACTTTGTTGCCATCGCATGTCGAAAAACTCGGCGTGCGCGTGTTTCACGATATGGAGCAAGGGCTGAAAGATGTCGATGTGGTGATGATGTTGCGCTTGCAAAACGAGCGTATGCAAGGCGCGCTGCTGCCTTCCGCGCAGGAATATTTCAAATACTACGGTCTCACGCAAGAACGATTGGCAGTGGCGAAATCCGATGCCATCGTGATGCATCCCGGACCAATGAATCGCGGTGTGGAAATCGACTCCAGCGTGGCGGACGGCGCACACTCGGTCACCCTGCCGCAAGTGACTTTTGGTATCGCGGTACGCATGGCGGTGATGGCGACGTTAGCGGGGAAATAAGCATGAACATCCATATCAAAAACGGTCGCTTGATCGACCCAAAAAATAAACTCGACACGCGGCAAGATGTGTACATATCTAATCGGCGCATCGTCGCGATTGGTCAAGCTCCGCAAGACTTTGTCGCCGAGCAAA
>JBAVPP010000072.1:0-2972 GCA_049693175.1 Gallionella sp.
GAGCGGGAGCGGGCTCAAATACGGGAGCTGGCGCGGATACGGCGATTTTTTCGGGAGATTCCACAACCGGTATGGACGGGCTCTGGATAATTTGCGTTTGCATGTAACCATTCGATGCCTGCTCGCCGACTATGGCTTGCATAGGCGGATGGGTCGATGTGTGCGCAGCTTGTGGCGCAGCAGGTTTGGCCGGCCCGCGCAACACCATGGTTTTTTCGAAATCGGCAGCACTGGTCTGGCTCACCTGATCGGTAACATAACGCAATACGTGCTTGCCGATTTCTATCACATCGTTGTTTTGCAAAAAATGTTTTTTTGTGACGATTCCGTTGACCGACAAGCCATTGGTGCTGTCCAAATCTTCCAAAAAAGAATCATGCAAAATGGTCACGATAGCCGCGTGTTCTCCACTTACAGCCAAATTATCAATCACAATGTCGTTGCTCGATTTACGCCCTATCGTCACGCGCTCTTTGCCGAGCGGGTACTCTTTGGGCATCATGCCGTCCATGCTTAATATTATTTTTGCGGTCATAGCTTCACCTTTTGCAATTTATTTTCTGAACTGATTAAGCAACTTCACCAACAAACTACGCGGTATCGAGAAATCTTGCAGCACCTTTACCAGCACCACGGAAATGTTATCCCTCCCGCCATTGTCATTCGCCATTTGTATCAACTGTTCGCCCGCGAGCGGAAGATTACCCTGCATCGCGAATAAGACAGACTCTATATCGCCATCCTCGACCATATCGTTCAAACCATCTGAACACAACAAATAGATGTCGCCTATTTGCACGTCATACACATGAATCTCAGTCAGCACGACGTCCTCGACACCGACCGCGCGCGTCACCAGATTTTTGTTCTTGGAATTGCGCGCGTCCTCCACCGTAATCATTCCGCTGTCCATCTGCTCTTGCAACAAAGAGTGATCTTTGGTCACTCTGGTCAGTGTTTCGCCACGCAAGCGGTACATGCGCGAATCACCCACATGAGCGACGGCAATGCGATTGTCATAGAATAATGCCGCGACTATCGTTGTGCCCATGCCCGCGTATTGCGGCTGGCTTTGCGAGGCTTGATAAATTGAAGAATTTGCCTTTTGGATATTGTTGCGCAACAAAGCCACGGCCAGCTCTGATTTACTTTCCAGATCAATGTCGATTGGGCTGGCGCGCAACAGTCGCCGCTTAATTTCGGTCGCCACCACCGACACGGCGATACCACTCGCCACCTCACCGGCGTTGTATCCGCCCATCCCATCGGCAAGCACCGTCAGGCCGCATCCGGCCTCGACACAGACGCTATCCTCATTGTGCGCGCGCACCATCCCCGGATGCGTCAGGTTGACTATTTGTAAGGCTTCGGCAATTTTCATTTTTGTTCCTGTAGGCTGAGCGCGCAAAAGCGCAATGCCGCAGCCACTTCCGCACCATTCGCGTAACGATACTCGATTTTTTTAATCAGCATTTTTTCAATGATAGCAACCAGACAAGGCGGGACATGGGGATTCACTTTCAAAATATCCGCAGGTGGCTCATTGGCAATCTTGTACATCAATTGCGCCATTGAATCGCCTTCGAACGGGAGCTTACCACAAGCCAATTGATACAGACTTACCCCCAGCGAGAACAAGTCTGAACTGCCATAAATTTTCTTTCCCGCCAGCTGTTCGGGAGACATAAATGACGGTGTGCCCAATACCACACCCGTTTTGGTTTTACTTGAATCGGTGATGCGCGCAATACCGAAATCCGTCACTTTGGGCGTGTCGCTTTCCAAGTCGTACATGATATTGGCGGGCTTGATGTCGCGGTGTACCACGTTTTGTTTATGCGCATAATCCAGCGCGTCGGCGACCCGCGCGATCACGCTCATCACTTTATCCAGCGGCAGTAAGTTCTCCGGCTGGGTGTAATACACCATGTCTTTGCCCTTGAGAAATTCCATCGCGATGTAAGCCAGATCATGCTCTTCACCCGCATCATAAATCGACACAATATTGGGATGATTCAAACGGCCTGCGGTTTCCGCCTCACGGAAAAAACGCTCTTTCACGTCTTCCAATTCATCGGCCTCAAACTCCTGCGACAACGCCACAGTTTTAATCGCAACGACACGGCCTATCTTGGGATCTTTGCCGCAGTAAACCACGCCCATCGCACCTTTGCCCAACTCCTTATCGATCTCGTATCGACCCAGCATAGGCTTGGACATGCTGGAATTTCCCAACACCAACGCGCCTGAATTTCCCCGCACACCTCCCGCACCCAACATGAGTGTGTTGGCCATGTCATGCGCCTGACTTATACGCTCCGGCAGGTCACGGAATTTAGCATCGAAACCCGACATATATTTGAACACCGATTCGGCTTTGTTGAATTGGCGTTTGCGTTCAAAATCCAAACCGAGGTTGTACAAAACCTCCATCAAACTCTCATCCAACGGCACTTTGCGCAACTTATCGAATGCCATATCCAACTGTCCCTGGCCTTGAAATGCCAGACCCAACATCCGATTACTTTCCGCCGAATCCGCATCCGATTTTTGTTTGCTTTTTTCAGTGACCAAATAACGTTTGGTGGTCAACAACAAATGTCCCACCACCAACAAAGTGGCCGGCAACATCAGTTGCAGCCAGATTGCATAAGTGCTCATCAACACAAAATGCGCGCCCAGCAAGAGCACGAACAAACCGCCTGTGACCAGCGCGCCCACACTCGCGCTCAACCTGGGCAACAACAAAATCAAGTACAAAGCGATTAAGGAAAACACACTAAACTCAGCCATCGAAGCCCAAACTGGCGTGACAAAATAATCGCCTTTCAGGATACTGGAAACAGAATGCGCCAGTATCAGTACCGGAGCCATGGCTGGAGAAATCGGCGTGACTTGCTTCGTCCCCACCCCTTCGGCGGAAGGACCAATTAAGACAATTTTGTCTTTGTATTTTTCCGCCGGAATCTTAC
>JBAVPP010000073.1:0-3305 GCA_049693175.1 Gallionella sp.
GAACTGGAGTCCCACGGCTTCCCGGTTGGTGGCACGGGTAACTCCGTGACCATGATTGCGCACACCCAAGGTTGGTTGCATTGCGATATTCCCGGTACTGATGCGTCGGGTGTGGTCAAAGCATTGATGGATGAGTTGTACGACGAATTCAAGCGCGAAGAGATGCCGAATCGTGTGCATCTTTCCACTTCATGTTGCGAGATTAACTGCGGCGGTCAGGCCGACATCGCCATTATTGTGCAGCACACTAAACCGCCGGTCATCAACCATGACTTGGTTGCCAATGTGTGCGAGCGTCCAACCGTGGTGGCACGTTGCCCGGTCGCGGCGATACGTCCCGCGATGGTGAATGGCAAACCTTCTTTGGAAATCGACGAATCGAAATGTATGTGCTGCGGTGCTTGTTATCCCCCCTGCCCACCGATGCAAATCAACGATCCTGAATATTCCAAATTGGCGATTTGGGTTGGCGGTAAAAACTCCAATGCGCGCGGCAAGCCGACCTTTATGAAAATGGTCGCATCGGGTCTGCCCAATAACGCGCCGCGCTGGCCTGAAGTGGCGGAAGCGGTGAAGAATATTATCCGTGTGTACAAAGAAGATGCGCGTCCTTGGGAGCGTATGGCGGACTGGATAGATCGCATCGGTTGGCCGCGCTTCTTTGAGAAAACCGGTTTGCCGTTCACCAAGTATTTGATCGACGATTGGCGTGGTTCGCGTGCCAATTTGAATGCTTCGACGCATATCCGTTTCTAAGGGGAGCATGGTATGAAGTTTGGTATCGTAGTCAACGAAGGACCGTATCAGCATCAAGCCAGCGACTCCGCCTATTTGTTTGCCAAGGCGGCGATTGCCAAGGGGCATGAAGTATGGCGCGTTTTCTTTTATCACGATGGTGTGAATAACGCGTCCAAGTTGACTGAACCGCCGCAGGATGACCGCAACATCGTCAACCGTTGGACCAAGCTCGCCGAAGAACACAAAGTGGACTTGGTGGTGTGTGTGGCGGCCGCGTTGCGTCGCGGTATCAAAGATGAAAATCTGGCCGCCGGTTTTCGCATTTCCGGTCTGGGACAGTTGGTGGAAGCGGGTACCAAGTGTGATCGTCTGATTACCTTTGGCGATTGAGGAGAGACGAGATGAGCGATATTAAAAAATTCATGTTCGTCAACCGCAAAGCACCTTACGGCACGATCTACGCGTTGGAATCTTTGGAAGTGGTGCTGATCACAGCAGCCTTCGATCAGGATGTGTCGCTGGTGTTCTTGGATGACGGCGTGTATCAGTTGAAAAAGGCCCAGCAGACCAAAGGAATTGAGATTAAAAATTTCTCGCCCACCTATCGCGCACTGGAAGGTTACGACGTGGAAAAATTGTACGTCGAAAAAGAATCTTTGGAGGCGCGCGGCTTGACGGAAGAAGACTTGCTGGTTGATGTCGTTGTGCTGAGCAGTGCCGAAATGGGCAAGCTGATGAACGAGCAAGATGTGGTTCTGAGTTTCTAAGGGAGAAAGTTATGTTACATATCATCAATAAATCTCCCTTGTCCAATAGTACGCTGGAGAGTTGTTTGCGCGTGGCGGAGGGTGGCGATATTCTGCTCACCGAAGATGCGGTCTATGCCGCAACTTCCGGTAACGCGTTCGAGGCAAAGTTGCTTGAGGCAATGGGACGATTTAAGTTTTATGTTCTGCAACCCGACTTGGAAGCGCGTGGTCTGGCGGCGAAACTCATAGCGGGCGTGTCGCCTGTGGAGCACGGCGGTTTTGTCGATTTAACGATTAGCAATTCCGCCTGCCAATCTTGGCTATAAAGTAATCGCGTTGCTCTCGTTTGTTTCTTCTCCCGCGTGCAGGAAAAGATTGAGGTGAGGGTAGGGCATTTCAGATAAAAATTTTTAAGGAGACTCAAATGGGCATGATAGAAGTAGGCGGCAAATCTTACGAAACCGATGAAGAAGGTTATTTGGTCAATCTGGCGGATTGGAACAAAGATGTGGGTGTCTATTTGGCGGGCACAGAAAGCGTCGATTTGACCGATCAGCATTGGGAAGTCATCAATTTCTTGCGCGAGTATTTCGAGGAATACCAAATCGCTCCGGCGGTGCGCGTGTTGACCAAAGCCATCGGTAAAAAACTGGGCGCGGAAAAAGGCAACAGCGAATATTTGTACGGTCTGTTCCCGTATGGCCCCGGCAAACAAGCGTGCAAAATCGCGGGTCTGCCCAAACCAACGGGTTGCGTATAAGAAGCAGGATTTAGGATGTGGGAATTGGGATTTAGTTAGAAGCGGTTTTCCTAAATCCCCAGTTCCAAATCCTAATTCCCAAATCCCAATTCCAAAATCCTACCCATGAACATACTTTTCTCGATATTGTTTTACTTCGCGACTTTAGTGTTTGTCGTGGGTTTGTTTTACCGCATCAATACTTATGCGCGCACTCCCGCGCCGCTGAAAATACCCACCACACCCGCGCCGACGACCAAGGGTGGTGTGGTGTTGCGTATGACGCGCGAAGTGGTATTTTTTGAAAGTCTGTTCAAAGCGAATTTATGGATATGGGCAGCCGGATGGTTGTTCCATGCCAGTATGTTGTTGGTGGTCATGCGTCACCTGCGTTATTTCACCGAACCCGTGTGGGGCTGGGTTGCGATGATACAACCGTTCGGCATGTATGCCGGGTTGACGATGTTGCTCGGCTTGTGTGGATTATGGGTGCGACGCTTGTTCGTCGAGCGTATTCGTTACATCTCCACGCCGTCCGACCATCTGATGTTGTTGCTGCTTATCGCCATCGCCGCATCCGGCCTGCTGATGAGTTTCGTCACGCATACCGATGTGATTGCGGTCAAAGCTTATTTTCAAGGGCTGCTGCATCTGAGCATAGGCACTTTGCCGTCGGAATTTATGGTACTGCTGCATCTGTTTTTGGTTTACACACTCTTGATGATCTTCCCTATTAGCAAGCTCTTGCATGCACCAGGAGTGTTTTTCTCACCCAGTCGGAATCAAGTCGACAACCCGCGCGAGCAGCGTCATTTGAGTGCTTGGGCTGCCAAGTTGGAAGCGGAGAAATAATATGGCGGACATCACCGCACCAGCCTATCGCATTATTCCCATTGTGCCCGCTCTGAAGCCCGGCGCGATGGCGGGTTCCGGCCCGTATGTGGCGAATGAAAAAATCAATGAAGCGATCGGTTTTCCGGGTGCTTTGGTTGAGGATTGGCACGATAAAGCCATCGCCAAAATGGGCGAATTGCTGGGCAAATACCGCTCGCTCAAAGTGTATATGGATGCCTGCGTGC
>JBAVPP010000074.1:0-6718 GCA_049693175.1 Gallionella sp.
GTAAATCAGTGTGTTGATCTGATAATAAGGGGCGATATGAGCGAATCTTAAGGGTAATCCTTGGATAAATCTTCCGCTTTTTTGTGGGTCATTAAGCACATTTCAAATGGTTTTGTGTGGCTACTAATGCCACAGGAATAATAAAAATCAATCTATTTGTATGGACTGGATAGCTATATGGGAATGAGGAAAATTACCTCCCGGACTACCGTGTTGTTGGCGTGCTTGTTTTTCTGGTTGAATAACGCTGGTGCATGGGCGCAAAACGAAAACAGCAATTGGGTGAGTCGGAACGTTTCTTTACGGGACTTGGGTGTCACCCAAACAATCACCTTCAATCAAAAAAACCGCGAGCGTCATTTTTATTTTCCCATCGCGCAGAATGTGGTGTTCAAAGATGCCTATGTAGATTTGGATGCGGTTTATTTACGGCAATTTTCCGGCTTCGATGGATTGACTGTCTTGATTAATGGTGTGCCGGTAAACGCACAGGCATTGGCGCAAAGCACCTTACCATCCTTCCTTAGAATGAGCGGCATAGATGGCAAGCCGGTAGCCCTTAACGCAGATCCGGTCAGCGAAGAAATTCATCTGTCCATCCCGTTAAAAAATCTTGACCCCGCTTCACGCTTTGTGGATGTCAGTCTTTCGTTCAATACACAAAATGATGCGGAGCGATGTACCGATGTTGCGGGGCGCGGTAACGAATTGCAGCTCGATGTGCGCAGTAGTTTGCGCTATCGTTATGACCGGTCTAGCGTGATGGATGTGCGCTCGTTTTTGACCACATTGCCCAGACGCGCGCAAATCCTTTTGCCCGCATCGTCGAATGCAGTCCAATACGAGGCATCGCTGCGTTTATTGATGAGTTTGCGCGGACAAGGTTTGGAGCCGGAGTTAAATCGTTTACCCAACCTTGGTGACGACGTTTCCATCACGGGCTTGATGCCACAAGCCGCTTGGTCGGGTGTTCCCATGTTTCAATCGCTGCTGATTGCGATACAGCAGCACCAAAAATTTCACATCAACAATGATGCGGACACGGCGGCATGGCTCGCCGCGCGTATCGTATCTGCCAATCTTGCCGATGTGGTGGTTGATTCAGAGGCATTGCGTAATGCCTTAATCAAGGCTGGTGAGGTGTGGCGAGATCTGGGTGTATTGCAAAAGCTACCCCAGAATGTGCAACAGGCAGTCGCGGATAAATGGGGGGCTCAAGTGAAGGCTGGGCAATCTAATCTGACGCTAATCAATCTGGGCGGGATGCAAATGTTAGCGGTCGATGCGCCCAATCAAAATCCTGCCGCGATATTACCCAACTCTATTTGGGCTGCTATAGCAAACGGTCCGGCGTTAGCCGTCAGTCAAGTTAATCCCTTGAAAGTGGAAGCCAGCTCCCATCGTTTGATGATTGCGCAAAATTTACCTGTGCAATATTTGCAAGGTATGGCGCGTTGGGAAATCAATTTTTCCGCAAAAGATTTGCCGAATGGCGAGCGTCCGAACTCTTTGCAGTTGAATGTCATTTCCGCGCACCGAGCGGGAGATACGCCGGCCATCATGTCGGTATTTATGAATGACTATTTATTGACCGCAAAAGATTTACGCGGTGATGGTGAAGTCACCGCCATCAATGCGTTCGTGCCTTTGTACGCCTTGAGGGCGAATAACGTGGTGCGTATAGAAGTGTATGACACCATGCAAAAAAATTGCGCGAGTATGCAGTCTTTACCCGTGCAAATATTACCATCCAGTTATTTGGGGTTGGGTGGTTCGCGAGATGTGAGTGAATTTTTCTCTTTGGTACCCATGCTAACACGCGATAGTGCGGTGGTGATTCCGCCAGCCTATTTGCAGTATGCCGAGGATAGTTTGCTGACGGTGAGTCGCGTCCTGCAAGGGTTGGGAATGGCAGATGATGGATTCAAAATGGAAATGGCAAATGATAAGGAATTTACCGCGCACGGACCCTTTGTTAGCTTTGAAGTTCCGCCCAAAAATTTGAGCAGCCTCGCGGACACACAGTTGGATAAACTGGTCGTGCGCGACAAAAATAAGGCCGTGATATTCGACAGTAGCGGTTTGGGGAGCTTGGCATTGGCTCAGGTCGTCGAGGGGCAAGGGGTGTTGATTGGGCGCGTCGGGAAAGCCCCGTTGAATCTGCAAATGCCTCTGGAATTTTCCAATGGGAATTTATCTATCATTGATAGCCAAGGTGTGAAACTAACCTTGAATACCAATGATCCGCAACAGGAATTCAGTTTGAATGAATCTGGTCGCGGCCTGAAGTATTTAATGGAACGTTTTCATTTACCGTTTGTGATTGCCGCGATTATTTTGACAATCGCAATCTTGCTGCTGCTGACCAGACTTGCGTTGAAAGAAAATCGCAGAAGACTGAATCGTAGGCAGAGTGATAAGAGTGTTTAGTTCTGATAAACGATGAACGATTATTTCTTCGCCAACTATTTTTACGCGCTCAATGTAATGGGCGCGATTGTGGCGACGGCAATGTTCATCAGTGCGCTGGATGATTTGTTCATCGATGTGTATTACTGGTCGTATGAGGCATACCGAAACTTGTTTGTGCGCACCAAACACCCGCGTTTGCGCGTCGAACAATTGCTGGAAAAACCGCAGCGATATTTTGCCGTGATGGCTCCGGCTTGGAAGGAATACGATGTTATCGCGGGCATGATAGAGAACACACTGGCGACTATGAATTACGATAAATTCGTAATTTTCGCCGGGGTCTACCAGAATGACGCGGAGACAACGGCGGAAGTGGATCGTATGGTGCGTAAATTTCCTGATCGCGTATGTCGCGCCACCGTGTTGAACGATGGACCGACTTGCAAGGCCGATTGTCTGAATTGGATTGCGAAAAGAATTTTCCAGTATGAAGCCGATCATCAGATTGAATTTTCCGGAATGATTTTGCATGACAGCGAAGATGTTATTCACCCGCTTGAATTTCGTTTGTTCAATTACCTCATCGAAAGAAAAGATTTAATTCAACTGCCGGTTTTATCGCTGCCGCGCAAATGGTATGAGTTTGTTGGCGAAAGTTATTCTGATGATTTTGCCGAGTGGTGTCAGAAAGAAATGATCGTGCGCGAAAGTCTTACCGGTGTTGTTCCCGGTTGCGGTGTGGCGACCTGTTATGCGCGCCATGCTATCAAGGCCTTATCTGAACGACTCGAAGGTGTGCCGTTTAATACCAGCACATTGACCGAAGACTATGACTTGAGTTTCCGCTTGAACGCGTCCGGTTTTCGGCGGCAAATATTTGTGCGTTTTCCGGTTATCACCACCGTGCAACGTATGAATTTTTGGTCGGGGAAAATGGAAGAAAAGCAAGTCAATACCCTGATTGCGGTACATGAATATTTCCCCAACGGTTTGAGAGCCGCGTATCGCCAGCGGGCGAGATGGATACTGGGCGTGGCATTTCAAGGCTGGCAACAATTGGGTTGGAAGGGTAGTTTCAGTCGTCGATATTTATTTTTTCGCGACCGCAAATCAGTGGTGTCGGCCTTCGTTGGATGGATGGCTTATGTGTTGGTGTTTAACGTGCTAATCTTGTTTGGCATCAAGTGGGCGGGGGCAGATTTTGTGCGTTTTCCTGAACTCGCGCTGCCGGAAAGTTGGATATATGAAGTCGTGATAATCAACTTCTGGTTATTTATGAACCGTATTGCGCATCGCATGTATTTTGTGTGGCGGCTGCAAGGTATACCGGGGGCGGCCCGTGTATTGCCGCATATGATTATCGGCAATGTCATTAATTTTTTTGCCATTTGTCGCGCATGGAAATTGTTCGTATCGCATTTAATCACCGGTAAAAAAATCGGTTGGGACAAAACTGCGCATAGCTATCTGGAAGGCGAAAAAGAGCCCTACCGGATGTTGGGCGAAATGTTAAAGCTGTCCGAAGAAAAAATCGAGACTGTCTTGCGCTTACAAGCGCAAAGTAAAAAAAGATTCGGTCAGATTTGTATGGAACAAGAATGGATTAACGCTGAGCAATTGGCGGATGCGCTGGCAGAACAAGCGCATTATTTGCGCGGTGATTTATCCATGAATGCCGTTCGGGAGTTCGCCGACAAATTGCCGCGAGCAACAATACTAGAGCATCTGGTTATCCCCTTCGCATATGGTCAGACCGGTGCTTTGCATTTGGCGGTGACTAAACTTTGTCGTGACGATACCTTAAAGACCGTCACTGAATTGGTCGGGAAAGAAGTGTTATATTTTGTCGTTTCAGACGCGCAATTCGCACTAGCCATGCAAGTCATACAAACCATAGCGCACAAAAATTCCGTATTAGAGTTGAGAGCAGCATGAAAATGGATTACCGTATATTTTTATTATTGACTTGCGTCTATAGCGGTGCGGCATCGGCGGCGTTAAGCCGCGAACCATTGAGCGGCGAGGCTTACATTTTGGCGGATCAGGCGTATCAGGCATTGGCACGACATGATGAATCTGCGGCGGAAATATTGGTTGTCGAAGCGCGCGCATTAAAACCGGATTCCTACCAGCTAGCGACCATGTTGCTGAACATACAAATGCAGCGCGGCGAATGGGAGCAAGCCGAAAAACTCAGCGCAAAATTATTGATGGATGCTCCTAGCGATGCGGCGTTGCTGGCAAATGGCGGATTTATCGCGGCGCAGCAACAACACCCCGAACAAGCGCGGCAACTTTTTAGCGAGGCATTAAAAAACCCAGGTTTGGATGAAACTGCACAAACCAATGTGCGCAATGCCTTGAGCAACCTTACCGAGTCACAGCCCAAGGTTGCTACGCCCGCCGTTGTTGTTCCCGCAGAAAAAACCGCGTATCAATATTTGGAAGCGGGCTATAAGTATTTGGCCGCGCATGACGACGCGCAAGCGTTGGCGAATTTCCAACAAGGTTTTGCCCTGCAACCCGGGACAGCGAACCAATATGCCGATGCAGCTTATGCCGCGAAACGTTTGCAGCAAAATTCAGTTGCGATAGATTTACTGGGCAAGGCTTTGGATGCCAATGCCGCATTGCCTGCCGACCAACAGCCGTTTACAGCGCAGCAAGTTTTTAATTATCGCCGCGAAAGCCAGATGATGAATCGTGAGTGGGGCGCGGTGGCGGCTCTGGCGTATCAAAACAACGTGCTTACCAGCGCGAGTCAATTGAACACGTTGCAAGGCAGCGTGGAAGCCTATTGGCAGCCGAATGATTTTGCAGGCAACCGTGATGGACACTTATTCCAAGTATTTACCGGTGGCATCCAAACACTGTATGCCGTGCAAGGGGGCGCGACAACGGGTAGTGCCACCGCGCAGGCCACACTGGGGATGCGTTACAAGCCATTTAGCTCTTTGGGTATGATACTGGTTGCGCAGCATATGTTTGCATTGGGCAACGCCAGCACTTCGGATACCTTGTTGCAAGCGGCTTATTCGGATGGCATGGGTATGGATTTGAATACGCTGCATGACGACTGGCGCACGTGGCAATACTATGCCGACGCGGCCTATTTTGTGAATGCACACCATTCGGTCGATGTGTTTGAAGGCAATTACGGACAGGCATTTCATTGGGGCGAAAAGAGTAATCACGCGACTTGGACACCACATGCTGTTTTCGCCGCTCAGTACGACAACCAGTTAAACAACCCCACCTCGATTGCCATTGGACTCGGAATAAAATGGCGATACTGGATGCGTGAAGATACTCACAATGCCCTCGCCAGCTGGTTTGAAGCGAACATACAATATCGCCACGAGTTAACCAATACCGATCGTTTGCGCGGTTTTTTGATGCGCGCGATTTACTGGTACTAATCGCTTAACTTGGTATGAGCGTTCCCATACAGTCTGCTTATCGCCCCGACATTGACGGGTTGCGTGCAATCGCGGTGCTTTCAGTCATCTTGTTTCACATCAACAAACACTTAATCCCCGGCGGGTTTGTCGGTGTGGATATTTTTTTCGTCATATCCGGTTATTTGATTTCGCAACACATCTTGCGAGATATAGAGCGCGATAAATTTTCACTGGTGGACTTTTATCGCCGCCGAATAAAGCGGCTGGCTTTGCCGCTGTTACTGGTGGTATCGCTGACCTTGCTTGTGTCATTTTTGTTGATGTTGCCCGATGACTTTAAGCAAACTGCCAACGCAGGATTATTCTCACTTATTTCGCTGGCGAATGTTTTTTTCTGGTTGTTCCAAGACACCAGTTATTTTGCGGCTGACAGTAATGCTTTGCCACTGCTGCATCTTTGGTCGTTGGGCGTGGAAGAACAATTCTATATTTTGTGGCCATTGCTGTTAATGTTCGCGTATCGACGCAGCCGCACCAAAATATTTTTTGCTCTTGCCGCTGCATTTGCGTTGGCCTCATTTTTGTTTGGAGAGTTTTGGTTTCAGCACGATGCCTCGTTCGTGTACTACATGTTGCCATCGCGTGCCGGAGAATTGTTGGCAGGTGCGGTGGTGGCGATGGCAACCCTGCGCGGCATTGAGTATCGCTTGCCTAAAAATCTGCCCGCGCCGTTGGCAGTCACCGGTTTGGTGTTGCTTTTGGTATCACTGTTCGCGTTGAATGAGGATCAGGTGTTTCCCGGATTGCGCGCCATTCTTCCCACACTAGGCGCGGCATTGTTAATTCTGGCGGGACACTGCGCGAAGAATCGCGTGAGTGATTTGCTTTCATCACCACCGCTGGTT
>JBAVPP010000075.1:0-2715 GCA_049693175.1 Gallionella sp.
GCCATCGCCATTCGCGTGAATCCGTTTCGCACCGAGGAATATGAACTCGATATGAAGCTGGTGCGTGATATGGCGGAATATATCGACGTGGTGATGTTGGCGAAAGCGGGCGAGGCTTACGGCGCGCCGGAAGTGCGCGACCTGTCGAGCTTGCTGGTCGGACTAAATCATAAAATTTCCATCCAGCCCATCATCGAGCATCCCAAGTCGCTCAAGATTGCGCCCGATTTAATGCAGTACAGCACGGTCAAACATGTGGTGTTTGGTATCCACGATTTTTCCAAAGCGATGGGCATACAAATCACGCCTGAGCATTGGACGGAAGAGCTTAAATATTTCCTCAATCAAATTATGTTCGAGGCGCGCATCGCGGGTAAAGGTGTGATCGGCGGCGTGGAAACACTGATAGGTTCTAGCAGTATGCCGGAGAATTTTGTCGAGCCGCATGACGTGCGTCGCTGGCTAGATTTGCATGGCGAAAATGAATCGCACATCGTTTACAAACACGCTTGCCAAGAGTCCGCGATGGGCTTGACTGGCAAGCAAGTTATTCATCCCGCGCACATTCATTTATGCAAAGTTGCCTACACGCCCTCACCCACCGATGTCGCGCACAAAATCCGCATTTTGAAAGCCGCGATAGATGCCGATGCGCTGCTCGGTGGTGCGATACGACTGGAAGGTGAGATGCTCGATCCCCCTATGTTCGGTAAGGCTTTGCAGACTTTGTTGCGTGCGCATTCTTTGCGCGCCTTGACCGCTGCCGACACCGCGTTTGCGATGGATGTGTTGCGACTGATGCCACCGCAAGTGGTGCGTGAAAACTGGCCGTACGGCATTATTTTGTAGGAGTAGAGCATGTCTAATTTCACCCCGTTTTCACCTTGGATTTGGCAAGTGCCGGAACATTTTAATATCGGCGTGGCGTGTACCGACGCGCATCTAAATACACCCGCCGCCGATAACATTGCGATGATCGTCGAGGACGATACACTAGGCACGTCGCAAATCACCTTCGCGCAGTTAGCCGAGCGCACCAGCCGCTTCGCGCAACTGTTGCGCAACCTAGGCGTGGCGGAGGGCGAACGCATTTTGATACGTTTGCCGAATTGTTTGGATTACCCCACGGCGTTTTTGGGCGCGATGAAACGCGGCGCGATTGCCGTGCCGACTTCGACTTTGCTCACCGCTGAAGAAGTCGCTTACCTCGCGCAAGATTCCGGCGCGTCGGTCTTGGTCACGGACAAGGCGGCGTGGGCGACATTGAAGGATAAATTGCAAGATGCGAAACATCTGCGTTATGTGCTTTTATCCGGTGCGGGTGAGGTGGAGCAAGTTGCAGGTTTGCAGGTGCAAGATTTGGATAGCGCGCTCGCGGCTATAGTAAAAATCGAGCCAGCGCATTTAACAAAATCCAGCGACCCGGCGTATCTGGTTTACACCTCCGGCACGACCGGTTATCCCAAAGGCGTGCTGCACGCGCACCGCGCCATGATAGGTCGCACACCGGCTTCGACGTACTGGTTTAATTTTTCCAACGATGGCGACCGCATCATGCATTCGGGCAAATTCAACTGGACTTATGTGCTCGGTTCGGGGTTGATGGACCCTTTGTATTTGGGCAAAACTGTCATCGTGCATGAAGGCAAAAATGACGCAAATACTTGGCCGCGTTTAATCAAAAAACATAACGCGACTATCTTCGTTGGCGTGCCAACTATCTATCGCCAGATTGTGCAAAAAAGTACGCTCACGCAAGCCGATGTGCCCAGCTTGCGCCACTGCATGAGCGCGGGTGAACACTTGTCTGATGAAGTGTTGACGCAATGGCGCGAGCGTTTCGGCGTGGACATTTATGAAGCGGTCGGGATGTCTGAATTTTCCTATTATTTATGCCAAACCAAATCACGTGCTATTCGTCCCGGCTCGGCAGGATTTCCGCAACCCGGTCACGATATTCAACTGCTAGACCCCGAAACTTTGCAGCCTGTCGCGGCTGGCGAAGAAGGCATGATCTGCGTGCCGGATAACGATCCCGGCTTGTTTTTGGAATACTGGAATCTTCCCGAAGAGACCGCGAAATTACGTCACGATGGTTGGTTCTTCACCGGCGATTATGCGCGTTACGATGCCGATGGTTACATCTGGTTTTTGGGACGCAAAGACGACATTATCAAGAGCTTCGGCTATCGCGTTTCGCCTTATGAAATCGAGCGCGTATTGAAGTCGCATCCGGCAGTGGCGGATTGCGCGTCGGTAGGCGAAGAAATCGAAAAAGACAAAGTGCTGGTGGTTGCGTATGTGATTTTGCATCCCGGCAATAGCACCACGGCGGATGAATTATTAGCGTTCGGACGCGAACATTTGGCGGCCTACAAAGCCCCCAAAACGCTATACATCGCCAAAGATTTTCCGCGTACCAAAAACGGAAAAATCCTGCGCCGTGAAATTCATGCCGACATTGCGACAGCTAAATCCGCAGCGCGGTGAGGCATACGCCAACAAACTATCATCCATTTCAAATTTGCCAGAAATGGCTGCTTGTGAATTAGGTTCAAAAATCACACTTACAACGTACAAAAAAGCCCCGCGTGCGGGGCTTTGAGTAATCTCGTAAATTAAGCAGTGGGGGTGTCGGTATTTGGTTGTTCCTCTAAATGCTCTTTTAGTGCTTCAACGCCTTTATAACCCGCGAAAGCTGCAGCACCTTTAGCC
>JBAVPP010000076.1:0-5665 GCA_049693175.1 Gallionella sp.
ACGCGGTAACGAAAACCGCGCCCCAGCTCGAACGCCAGCACCCGTTCCTGTCCCTGACGATCATGCCAGACCACATCCCATCGCTCTGTTTTTTTCGACCCTGCCATCGCAATCATCACCCGTTGAATGTCGCGCCATTCTACCCCTGCCGCGCGCAAGGTGAATTGATTCAATATTGACCGCGCAAGCAGAGCCAGTTAGTGTGCTGCCTGTTTACAAAATGCAAACTCACCGGATACCCTCAGTCGCAATGAAACCATTTTTTGCAAACAAAAAACTGCTCGTCATCACGGCTCTATTACTGGTGTTGCTTGGCGGTTTGGCTTATGTCTATTTGACACAAGACACTCGCAATACCGAGAATGCCTACATCAATGCGGATGTGGTAAATGTCGCGGCTCTGGTTTCGGGTCGTGTCATCGCTGTGCATGTCAAAGATAATCAAACTGTGCGCAAAGGCGATGCCTTGTTCGAGATCGATCCCGAACCTTATGCCATCGCGCTACAGCGCGCGCAAGCCGATCTGGCACTCGCCAGACAATCGGCGCGTCAGGACAATGCGGAGGTCGCATTGGCACGCGCGCAAATCGGACAAACCGAAGGCGACATCAACAACGCGCGCTCCACTTATACACGCGACCAGGAGTTATTGGATCAACACTTTCTCTCGCAGCAGGCAGTGGACGATGCCAAAACGCGTTTGCAAGATTTGAAATCCAATCAGGAACAGGCACAGGCCAAACTCAGCAAAGCCTTGGCAATTCCCGTGCAGGCGGAACAACGCGGGGATGTGCTGAAGGCGCAGGCGGAAATCGCGCAAGCCCAACTCGATTTGGCACACACGCATATCGTCGCCGAACAAGACGGGCAGATTAGCAACCTCACCCTGACCGCCGGTTCGCTGGTGGGTGCGGGCGCGCCTTTGTTCGCGCTCATCGCTCAGGACAGCTTTCATATCGATGCCAATTTCAAGGAAACCGAATTGCATGGCATACGCGCGGGGCAGGCGGTGGACATCCAGATCGACATGTATCCCAAGCAACACTTCAAAGGCATAGTGGAAAGTTTGAGCGGCGGCACGGGTACCGCATTCTCTTTGCTGCCACCGCAGAACGCCACCGGCAACTGGGTGAAAATCGCGCAACGCGTGCCGGTGCGCATCAAGTTTGCGGCGACAGATACCGACCATCCCTTGCGCATCGGCGCGACGGCAACCGTCAGTGTGCAACTCAAATAAACCGAACATCCTAAATCTGGCCACAGAGAATGAAGCAGAAGGTTTTAGCTTTCGCTGTGTACCCTGTGGCAAATTGCCTTTAACTGGAATCAGTCCATGAACAGCAACCGCATTTTGACCAGCATCGCCGTGATGGCGGCGACCATCATGCAGGTGCTGGACACTACCATCGTCAATGTCGCACTGCCCAATATGGCGGGTGAACTGGATGCCACGCCGGACAACATTAGCTGGGTGCTGACCTCATATCTCATTGCCTCCGCGATTTTCATGCCGCTCACCGGTTACTTCACGGACCGGCTCGGACAACGCCGTTATCTGCTCATCAGCATCGCCGGTTTTGTTACCACCTCGGCACTGTGCGGCATGGCAAGCAGCCTCGCGCAAATGGTCGCATTTCGTTTTATGCAAGGCGTGTTCGGCGCGGCACTCGTGCCCTTATCGCAATCCATCATGTTGCAAATTTTTCCCGGCGAGCAACGCGGCAAAGCCATGGCAATTTGGAGTATGGGAGTAATGGTCGCACCCATCATGGGACCGACGCTGGGCGGCTGGCTCACCGAGGAATGGAGTTGGCGTTGGACCTTCTACATCAACTTGCCGGTCGGCATCGCCTCGTTCTTGCTCGCGATGCGTCATGTCCCCGACTCCACGGTGCGCGAGCGGCGCATGGATTGGATGGGTTTTATGTCGCTGGCATTGGGCATAGGCGCGCTGCAACTGGTGCTGGATCGCGGCAATCAGGATGATTGGTTCAGCTCGCAAACTTTGGTTTTCGCCGCAATCTTTTCTGTTTTGGCATTCGGTTTTTTCATCGCTTATACGCTCATCGGCAAGCATCATCCGTTGTTCGATTTGCGCATCTTTCGCGATGCGAATTTTTTGGTTGCCAGTTTGATTATGACCACCATAGGTATAGGATTTTTCGGCGGCATGTTGCTGCAATCGCTGTTTCTGCAAAACTTCTTGGGCTACCCCACCTTCGAAGCCGGACTGTATATGGCACCGCGCGGACTCGCCTCGTTTTTGGTGATGATTTTCGTTGGCAAATTCGTAGGCAAAATTCCGCCGCGTAATTTTATTTTCGTCGGCATCTGCGCCAGCATTGCGGGCAATTACATGATGACGCGTTTTACCGGCGACATCACCGCCCACGATTTAATTTTGCCGATGATGTTGCAAGGTGTGGGCATGGGACTGATTTTTGTGCCGATTTCCACTCTCGCCTTCACGACCCTACCCAAAGAAATTGCCGCTGAAGCCGCCGGCATTTACAGCCTGATCCGCTCGCTGGGTTCGGCACTCGGCATTTCCATACTGGCGAATTATTTTTCGCGCAGCACGCAACAAAGCTGGAGTCAGTTGCGCGGCGACATCACGCCATACAGTGCAGCCTTGCATCAATATCTCGCGCCTTTGCATATTGCCGTGGACGATGCGAAAGGCATCGCGCTCGCCGCCAAAGCCGTGCTACATCAGGCGCAGAACATCGGCTATATCGACAGCTTCTGGTTCGCCACGCTCAATTTTATTTTGATGTTGCCACTATTATTGCTGGTACGCACTCCCAAAAAAATCAGCACAAGCCCCGTTCAGGCAAGTGTGGAATAGCCGGAATTGCCATACAATTTTTCGCCGACTACCACTGTCGTTTACTTTTCCAGTTTTTTTCGCAGCAGTCCTATGCCAAGCAACAGCACGAGCGCGATGGCAAGCAATACCAGCGCGTAAGCGTGTGCCGCCGCATAATCGAGTTGCTGGACTTTATCGAACAGCGCGATGGAGGCCACACGCGTTTCACCGGGTATGCTTCCGCCCAACATCAACACCACGCCAAACTCGCCCAAAGTATGCGCAAAACTTAGCATACAACCGACCATGATGCCGGCACTGGCAACAGGCAACCGTATACTCCAAAACAAGTGCCATTTATTCGCCCCCAGCGCGGTTGCCGATTCCAGCAATTCCAATGGCACACTTTTGAATGCCGCCTGAAACGGTTGCGTGGCAAAAGGCAGGCTGTATAAAACCGAGCCCGCAACCAAACCGGCAAAGCTGAAAGTCAGCGAGTAGCCAAACGTGTCCAGCCAGATTTTGCCCAGCGCATGTTGCGGAGACAGGATGATGAGCAAATAAAAACCGATCACGGTAGGCGGTAACACGATAGGCATGGAAACCAAGGCTTCCACCAGAATCGCGGCACGCCAACGTGATGTGCTCAACCAGTGCGCCAGCGGAATACCGATAATCAATAGCACCACCGTTGTGGTGAATGCCAGTCTGCATGTCAGCCAGATTGCTTGCCAAAGTTCTGCCGCCAAAAGTGCGTCTACATTCAAGATTAGTCTTTCGTGGGCTTGGGCGTGGAAAAACCAAACTGTCTCAACATTTCTTGAGCCTTTTCAGTTTGAATAAATTTCACAAACTTGACTGACAAGGTATTGCCCATTCCCCGGTTGGTAATAATGAGCCCCTGGTTGATTGCCGGATAAAGCGTTTCTGGAATAGGCTGCGCATGACCTTTGCCCGCCATTTTGGGTGTAAGCACCAAGGCGCGTGACAATACCGCGACATCTGCATTGCCCGTCTCGGCGAATTGCATGGCTTGCGCAATGTTGTCGCCAAATACCAGGCGTGGCTTTACGTCTTCCCACACGCCGGCCTGTTGGAATGCGGCGCGCGCGGCACGACCATAAGGCGCGGCATCGGGATTTGCAATGGCGATATGCCTGATACCTTGCTGTTTTAATCCCGCCAAACCGTTATCAAGATTGATGTTGGGATTGGCTGTCCACAACACCAAATGACCTGTCGCATAACTCATCAAACTGCTTTTATCCGCCGCCCCCGCGTTGGCTAACTCACCGGGATATTGCATGTCTGCGGACATGAACACATCATATGGCGCGCCATTTTTAATTTGCGCAAACAGACTGCCCGATGCGCCAAAAACAGTTTTAATTTCACTGCCCGGATTCAAAGCTTGAAAGGTCTTGGCGAGTTCCGGCAAACAATAGGACAAGTCTGCCGCCGCCGCCACCGTCAGCGTTTCAGCGCGGGTATTGCTGATAAGCAAACAACAAAACACGATACCAAGAAAATATTTTTTTAACATGACAACGACCCTTGGACGATTTTTCATCAGGATTAAACAGCGGTAAAACGCCCGATATTTTGATGCCTCAGCGCACGCTCACCCGCGCTTCCCCGCTGTGCATTTTTCCGATTACCGCCGCTTGCGCGAATCCGGCTTCGGCAAATTTTTGCAACACTTTATCTGCCGCTTCCGGCGCAACCGATACCAGCAAACCACCGCTGGTCTGCGCATCGGCGAGCAAGCGTTGTTGCCAACTTTGCAGGTGCGCGGCGAAATCCACCTCGTGTCCGTAACTCGCCATATTGCGTTCGATTGCACCCGGGCCTATGCCTTGCTGCGCGAGTGGCAAGGCTTCCGACAACACCGGCACTTGGGCAAATTCCACTTGCGCTGCCAGACCCGCGCCCCGGCACATTTCCAGCAAATGTCCGAGCAAACCAAAGCCGGTCACGTCGGTAAGCGCGTGCACTTCCGGCAGCGCGGCGAGCGTGCCGCCAACTTTGTTGAGCTGTGTGGTGGTGGTGACAAGTTGCGCGTAACCCGCGTCACTCAGCAGCTCCTTTTTCAGCGCGGCAGCGAGTACGCCCACGCCCAAACCTTTGCCTAAAATCAACACGTCGCCGTCACGGGCCGCGCTATTTTTTTTCACCTGTTTTGGATGCACGATGCCCAATGCCACCAGACCGTAAATCGGTTCGGGCGCGTCTATGGAATGTCCGCCCGCGATGGGAATGCCCGCATCGCGGCACACCGCTTCGCCGCCTTGCAAAATGGCGCGTATGGTGGCGACCGACATTTTATTGATGGGCATACCGACAATGGCGAGTGCCATGATAGGTGTGCCGCCCATGGCGTACACATCGGACAGCGCGTTGGTCGCGGCGATGCGTCCAAAGTCAAAAGCGTCATCAACGATGGGCATAAAAAAATCGGTGGTGGCAATGATGGCTTGCTCGTCGTTCAAACGATAAACCGCCGCGTCGTCACTGCTTTCCGTGCCGACTAATAAATTTGGGTAGGGTAATTTTTTTTGCACCTCGCCCAAAATTTCTTGCAGCAAAGCCGGAGAGATTTTGCAGCCGCATCCGCCGCCGTGCGACAATCGGGTTAGTTTTTCTTCGTACATATTTTTTCCATTGTTTGGTAAAAGAAAATTTAAGCCACAGAGGACACAGAGACCACAGAGAAAGGCGTGACCATTTTTTCAGTTGCAGGTTGGGCAAAATTCAACTGTTCATATCCGCCCACAAATATTTTTTCGCTTTTATTTTTCTCTGTGTCCTCTGTGCTCTCTGTGGCAAATAGGTTTTTAGGGTTTATCCATGTTATTC
>JBAVPP010000077.1:0-3581 GCA_049693175.1 Gallionella sp.
CCCGCAAACTTTGCATCGTTTGCCGCAACTCATACAAGCCCGCCGCGACACTGGACGCACGCAAATCGACATCAGTTTTCCCGAGATAGAAAAGTTCGATCACCTGCCAACATCGGGCAACACCAGCGGCACGGCCTTCGTGTCCATCATGGAAGGGTGTAGCAAATATTGCACCTTCTGCGTCGTGCCATACACACGCGGCGAAGAAGTGTCGCGCCCCTTAAACGACGTGCTGCGCGAGATACATGAGTTGGTCGCATTGGGCGTAAAAGAAGTCACACTGCTGGGGCAAAACGTCAATGCTTATCAGGGTGAATCGGAAGACGGCGAGATTGTGGACTTCGCTTATCTCATCCAAGCCGTTGCCGCGATTGATGCGATCGGTCGCATCCGTTACAGCACCTCGCATCCCAAAGAAATGACGCAACGCCTAATTGATTTGTACGGCAACACGCCGAAATTGGTCAGCCATTTGCATCTGCCGGTGCAGTCCGGTTCGGACCGCGTGCTGGCGGCGATGAAGCGCGGTCACACGGTGCTGGAATTCAAATCCATCATCCGTCGCGTGCGCACTTTGCGTCCTGACATTTGCATCACCTCGGATTTTATTGTCGGCTTCCCCGGCGAAACCGATGCCGATTTTGACGCGACCATGAAGCTCATCGACGAAATTGGTTTTGATAACAGCTTCAGTTTTTTATACAGCCCGCGCCCCGGCACACCCGCCGCCGAAATGCGCGACGACACGCCGCTGGACGTGAAAGCCGCGCGCCTCAAGCGTTTGCAAGATCGCATCAGCGAACAAGAAGCCGCGATTGCACTCGGTATGTTAGGCACAACGCAACGCGCGCTGGTTGAAGCCGTATCGAAAAAAGATGCGTGCGAATTAGCCGCCCGCACCGACAATAATCGCGTAGTAAATTTTGTTGGCACAGCGGATTTAATCGGACAATTTATTGATGTGAAGATTACCCAAGTGGTGAGACATACGCTGCGCGGGGAAAAGGTTTGAAGATGAAACACTCCTCCAGCAAAAAGTTATCTCTCACCGTGCAATATGCCAGCGCGGAAAAAAATCTGCCGACGCGGGCACAGTTCCGCCGCTGGTTCAACGCCGCGCTGTTGAATGACATGAGCCTGACCTTGCGCATCGTGGATGCGGAGGAAGGGCGCGAGTTGAATAAAAATTATCGCGCTAAGGATTACGCAACTAATGTGCTGACGTTTGTGTATGACGACAATCCGGTATCGGGCGATGTGGTGATGTGCGCGCCGGTGGTGGCGCGTGAAGCGGCGGAGCAAGGCAAGGATTTGCTCGCACATTACGCGCACATGAGCATCCATGCCGCGCTGCATTTGCAAGGCTATGACCATGAGGTTGAAAGCGAGGCGGAACAGATGGAAGCACTGGAAACTTCATTGATGTTAAAATTGCGCTATAAAAATCCTTACCAGAGTTAACGCCACACGAAATGGACTCACCCCAGAGTAGCAAACCCAGTTTATTAGAACGCCTTTCTACGCTGCTGCTGCGCGAACCCGAAGATCGCGAGCAACTCATACAACTGCTGTACAGCGCGTACCAAAAAAATCTGCTGGATGCCGACGCGCTCGCCATGATGGAAGGCGTGTTGCAAGTGTCCGATCGGCAAGTGCGCGAGATTATGATTCCGCGTGCGCAAATGGATGTCATCGACATCAGCCAGCCGCCGGAAAAATTCATCCCGTTTGTCATCGAGACCGCGCACTCGCGTTTCCCTGTTACCGATGGCGACAAAGACAATATCATCGGCATTTTGCTGGCGAAAGATTTGCTGCGTTATTACGCCGGTGAGGAGTTCGATGTGCGCGATATGTTGCGCCCTGCGGTGTTTGTGCCGGAAGCGAAACGCCTCAATGTGTTGCTCAGCGACTTCCGCAGCAACCGCAATCACATCGCGCTGGTGGTGGATGAATATGGCGGCGTGTCCGGCATGGTGACCATCGAAGATGTGCTGGAACAAATCGTCGGCGACATTGCAGATGAGTATGATTTCGACGAGGAAGAAGACAACATCATTCGTCAGGATGCCACGCATTGGCGCGTTAAAGCCGACACCGAAATCGAGGCGTTCAACGAAGTCATGGGAACGGAATTTTCCGATGGGGAATGCGACACCGTCGGCGGTTTAATCTTGCAAGCGGCGGGACAATTACCCAAGCGCGACGACCAAGTCCGCATCGCCAATTTGAACTTCACCGTGCTGCGTGCGGACAGCCGACGTTTGTATTCGCTGCTGGTGGAGCGCAAGCAAGATTTGTTCGAGAACGAAGTCCGGTAAAGCGTTAGCCACGCCAACGATGGCTAATCCACGGAGACTTTAACTATTCATTCATCCCCGTCAGACGATGTTTGAGGCAGGTTTAATACATCAACCCCGCATTTGATTTAGAGTTTATATCCTCTATGCACCGCCACCACGCCGCCCGTCAAATTAAAATATTCGACGCGTTCTAAACCGGCATCCGTCATCATTTGTTTTAACTCTTCTTGTCCCGGATGCATACGGATAGACTCGGCGAGATAACGGTAACTGTCCGCATCGCCCGCAATCATCTGTCCCATCTTGGGCAGCAGTTTGAAGGAATATAAATCGTAAATTTTTTCCAGCGGTTTGGCGACTTTGGAAAATTCTAAAACAATCACGCGACCACCGGGTTTGATGACGCGGTGCATTTCGCGCAGCGCGGCTTCTTTGTGCGTGACGTTGCGCAGACCAAACGCGATGCTCACGCAGTCAAAATAATTATCGGGAAACGGCAGATGTTCAGCATCGCATTGCGTGGTCGGCGTGGCAATGCCTTCGTCGAGCAGCCGGTCACGACCGACGCGCAACATGGCGTTGTTGATGTCGGTCAACACCACTTGCCCGCTGCTGCCCACCGCCTTCAAAAACAAGCGCGACAAGTCCGCCGAACCACCCGCCACGTCTAAAACTTTTTGCCCAGTACGCACACCGCTGACGCTAATGGCGTAACGTTTCCAGATGCGATGCAAACCGCCCGACATCAAATCATTCATCACGTCGTATTTGCTGGCGACGGAAGTAAACACGCCCGCAACTTTCTTGGCTTTTTCGTTTTCATCGACGGTTTCGAAACCGAAGTGAGTGGTTTTGCTCATGTGATGTCTCCGATTAGTGACCGCAACCTTGATGCTCTTGAACGGGAGTTGGATTCTCAGACGGGTCACGGCTCGCACCTGCCGCCTCAATTTGCTGCAAATATTCTTGCCACATCGACGCTTGGTTTTTACCCAGATTTTCCAGATATTCCCAAGTGTACAAACCGCTGTCGTGACCGTCATCAAAGGCGATTTTCATCGCATAACTCCCGACTGGTTCAACCTCGTTGACCTTCACATCGCGCTTGCCGACCTGCAAAGTTTCTTGCCCCGGACCGTGTCCGCGCACTTCGGCTGAAGGCGAATTCACGCGCAAAAATTCGTAAGGCAAACGATAACGTGCGCCATCGTCAAAGGCGATTTCCAGTTCGCAGGATTTTTGATGCAAGGTGATTTCTGTCGGTGTCATGTCTTGTGC
>JBAVPP010000078.1:0-8511 GCA_049693175.1 Gallionella sp.
GCACCAGATGATGGAGTGTCTAAGCGAAATGATTTGGCAGGCGCAACGCTCGCATAACCAGCCGGATGCCGCGATTTATCTGGCTTGTCTGGCGGCACATTGATTGTTATAGGCAAATCCGCCGTTCCGCTATAATTCGACTGTAATTCTTCCGTGAGCAGGAGCTCAATATAAATATGGTGATTAAAGCGAGCTTGCGCAAAGCGATCAAAATCTTGGGTACGCAATCCAAACGAAAAAATTTCTGGTTACTCGCACTCATCGCACTGTTGTCTATCACCACTATTCTGGGCTTGTTGAACATCAATTCCAATGTGCAGCAACTCGAACAAGCCGAGATTGAATACAACGCGCAGTTATTCAAACAACTGGGACAATCCAACGATCTCGCCGGCATACAAGTCGAATTCAAAAATCAGGTGCAGGAATGGAAAGACGTGTTGTTGCGCGGCAACGATCCCGATCTTTTCAAAAAATACTGGCAGCAGTTTGAGCAAAGCGAATCCAAGGTTCATCAAGCCTTGGAGGATTTGCACCGTGATTTACTCAGCAAGGAAAACCCCGCCAACGACAACGCGCCCACCACCCAGTTAAGCGCGGCTGCGATGCTCACCCAGCACCAGATTGACCTGAATACGCTACAGCAACAATCGCTGGCGAAACTTCATTTGAGCGACAAAGTGGTGGTGCTGATCGAAGGCCATGAGTTGATCGGAAAAGTTTACCGCGAATATCTGGCGCGCTATCCGGTGTCCGAGTCCACCGCAAACACCTTTGAGATCGACAAAAACGTGCGCGGCATAGACCGCTGGCTATCCGAACAATTGTCCATTTTGCGCCAGGAAAGCGTGACGAATCAGGAGTCGTTGACCGCCCAGGCCAACGCGCTGCAACTCGAAGAAATACACACATTGCGTCTGCATATCCAACGCGGCATCGCCGCAGTCATCATTATTCTGATTGCGAACATGCTGTTGCTGTTTGACCGTTTGCGCAATTCCGCCAAAGAATTTGCCGATGCCGCCAAGCGTTCCGATGCCACGATTTACCAGCTCGCGTATTCCGACGGGCTGACCGGATTACCCAATCGCCGCCTGTTCAGCGACAAACTCGATCATGCCCTCGCGCTGTCCGGCAACACCGGAAATTATGGCGGGCTGATTTTTTTGGATCTGGATAATTTTAAGAATCTGAACGACACCAAAGGTCATGCGAAAGGTGATCTGCTGCTCATCGAAGTGGCGCATCGTTTGAAAAATTGTGTGCGCGGCACAGACACGGTGGCGCGTTTGGGCGGTGACGAATTTGTGGTGATTCTGGACACGCTGAGCAGCGATGCCGATACCGCTCTCGAACAGGCCAATCTCATCGCGGAAAAAATATCCGTTTCGCTCGCCTATCCTTACGCGCTGAACAACTACACGCATCACGGCAGTGCCAGCCTCGGTGTCGTGCTGTTCAATCATGGCGAAGTTGGCAGCGAGGAATTGCTCAAACGTGCCGATACCGCCATGTATGAGGCGAAGCGCGCCGGACGCAACACGGTGCGTTTTTATGACAAGCAAACGCAGAACGCGCTGGAGGCGCGCAGCAATCTTGAACACAATATGCACACCGCGCTAAGTGCCGGCCAGTTCGCGCTACATTACCAAGTGCAAGTCGACCAGCACACCAAACCGATAGGCGTGGAAGCCTTGCTGCGCTGGCAACATCCCGAACTGGGCTTGCTCTATCCGACACAATTCATCAGCCTTGCCGAAGAAAGCGATCTCATTATCACGCTGGGCGAATGGATATTGGACACCGCCTGCAAACAGATTCAACGCTGGGAATCCAATCCGCACACGTGTGATTTGGTTTTGTCCATCAATGTCAGCGCGGCACAATTGCGCCGCTCCAAACATATCATTCAGACAGGCAGAAGCGATAACAGCACCACGCGATTGCGCAAGCCTGATTTTGTCGAACAAGTACAGCACGCACTCACGCACAGCGGCATCAATCCGGCGCGGCTCAAATTGGAAATCACCGAAAGCATGGCCTTGCACGACATCGAGTTCACCATCGCCACCATGTTGCATCTCAAATCGCTGGGGGTGGGAATCGCACTGGACGACTTTGGTGTCGGGCACTCTTCATTGACGCATCTCAAACGCATCCCGGTCGATCAGATCAAGATCGACCAGTCATTCGTGGCAAGCATCAATAGCGACGACTACGATAAAGCCATCGTACACGCTATGATAGACATGGCCGCCAGCCTGTCTATCAGCACCATTGCCGAAGGCGTGGAAACACAGGAACAAGAAGACACTTTGCGACTACAGGGTTGCCTATCCTTCCAGGGACACTTGTATGGCAAACCTATGCCTGCCGCAGAATTTGAAGCCTGGTTGGAAAACGCGGGCAACACAAGGTAGTTTGTTAGGCGGTATCACTCGGCAAAAAAGCGAATGACCGCACTAACAGTCATTCACCATAGGAGGTGATGTGAGCGAGCGCAATGAGCAAGCGAATTATGCCGAATATAAAAAGCAGACCGAGCGCAAAATGAAAATCGTGGTCTCTATACTGCTGGGCATTTTTATATTCACCCTATACTTTTTGCTGACCTCGGACTAAGCCCTGATTATTTGGCGACAGGTGCGACGGCTGATGCGGCGGTAATTTCAATCTTGGCTTTTGCCATCATGCTGTCAAGCAACTTGCGCAGGTTTTGTTCCTGAACTTGCTTGCTCAGTTGCGGTTTAATTTGCTCGAGAGTGGGTGCTTCTTTGCTGCGCGATTCTTCCAGCAAAATGACGTGATAACCAAACTGGGTTTTGACCGGATCGAGGGTGAATTTTCCTTTTTCTAATTTTGCAACGGCAGCAGCAAATTCCGGCACCATGTTTCTGGCATCGAACCAACCCAACTCGCCACCTTGTGCACGCGAACCGGAATCCTTGGAAAGCTCTTTAGCCAACTTGTCAAATTGTGCGGCATTGGCTTTCAGCTTGGCAATAATGTTGCGCGCCTCGGCTTCACTCGCCACGAGAATGTGGCGTGCTTTGTATTCCGAACCGGACAGCTGCGGTTTGATTTTGTCGTACTCGGCCTTTAACACATCGTCGCTAATAGGATTGTTTTTTACATAGTCTTCGACAAACGCGTTGGCCAGTATGGATTGCCGGGTCAGCTTTAGCTGGTCTGCGATGGCGGGTGTCTTATCCAGATTTTTTTGGGTGGCTTCCTGCGCAACCAGCATTTGCATAGCGAGTTTATTGATAATCGCCTTGCGTGTTTCAGGCGTGTCCGCTTGCCCCATTGTCGATTGCTGCATCACAACCTGATCAACACTGTCTTTGCTGATAGGCGTGCCATTGACTGTCGCGGCGATCTCCCCTGTTTTGGCGGAACTTGCGACGTTATTGCTATTTTTGTGACAGGCACTGAGCGTGAGTAAAGCCACTGCACTTGCCAAGATAATACGGGAATTTATAGACATGATTTCAGGACGTAAAAAGTTGAAGGGATGCATTTTACTCGGATATTTATCAACCGATGCTGCGCATTTAATATTGCCACTCGGATGGGTCAAATTTTGCAGTTGCGAATTTTAGCGACAGCTTAGCGTCTAGGCAAATTGCGAAAAAACTTGACGCATTTTACCTGACGCAGCGACTCTACCAGTCTTGTTTCTGGCGCAACGCCACGCGCTTCAAATATGCCTCGCGCGCGATTTGCACATCTTCCAAAAAGTACGGCAACTCCTTTAATAACAAGGCTTGCGGACCATCCACCAAGGCCATATTGGGCGCGGGATGAAAATCCACCAGCACCATATTCGCGCCCGCCAGCACACCCTGTGCCGTGACGTGCGACACATCCAAAATGCCGTCCGGTGCGGCTTGGCGCGTACCCACCGAATGCGAGGGGTCGATACACACCGGCATACGCGTGAGACGTTTCACCACCGGCACATGCGCGAAATCCACCATATTGCGATGCGGGTCGCCCATATTGGTTTTCATGCCGCGCAAACCGAACACGACATTGCGATTACCCTCGGAAGCCAGATATTCCGCCGCGTTCAGCGATTCATCCAGCGTGATGCCGAAGCCGCGTTTAAGCAGCACGGGCAATTCGGTTTGGCGGCCGACGATTTTTAACAGCTCGAAATTTTGCGTGTTGCGCGTGCCGATTTGCAGCATCACACCGGTCGGATTGCCGGTCTGATGCAAGGCCTCTTTTATTTCGTTGAGATGCGATTCGTGGGTGATTTCCATGGCGATGACTTTGATGTCGTACTTGCCCGCCAACTCGAACACATAGTTCAAACAATTTTTGCCGTGTCCCTGAAACGCATACGGACTGGTGCGCGGTTTGTACGCGCCCATGCGGGTGCATTGCTGACCGTTGTCGCGCACCGCTTTCATCATCAACTCGACATGCTCGCGATTATCTACCGCGCACAATCCGGCAAACACGTTCAGCGTGTCCTGCCCAAAACGCACACCGTTGTAATCGAAATGCGTGTCGCGCTGCGCGTCTTTATGGCGACCCAAAATACGATACTCCTCGGACACGCGCACCACCCGCTGCACACACGGCAGGCTTTGCATTTCAGCAATGTCCAATGCTTTGGTGTTGCCGATCAAATAAATCTCGGTGAGTTTTTGTTCCGTGCCGCGCTCGATATGCACACGCGTCTGTATGCCAACCAGCGCGGCCAGTTGCGTCTGAAGATGCTTATACTCGGCGGATTGTTCGTCGACGTTGGAATTGAGAATTAGTATCATGCTTTTTTACCCAATAAAATTTGCATTTGCGCCGGCCATAGGGCCAGCGGCTCGCGGCTGAATCCACTCTTGCCGAATTGCAACCAGCGACCCACCACATAACACAACAGCACATTGGCATGTGCGCCCACGTCCACCGATTCGCCCATCTCGCCTTGCGTTGCCGCCATGCGCAGCGATTGTTTGAGCGTGGTTTCCAGCCTGTCCATCAACTGGTTGATGCGAATTTGCAAACGTTCGTCTTCGTTCACCAGCGCGTCGCCTATCAGCACCCGCGTCATGCCGCGATTTTTTTGCGCAAATCCGAGCAGCATGGAAACAATCGCCTCGACTTGTTTGAGTCCGCTTTTTTCTTCTTGGGTGATTTTGTTAATGAGACCAAACACGGTCTGTTCGATGAATTCGATCAAGCCCTCGAACATCTGCGCTTTGCTGGCGAAATGCCGATACAACGCCGCCTCGGACAACTCCAATTTTGCCGCCAGCGCGGCGGTGGTAATTTTTTCACCCTTGGGCTGCTCCAGCATATGGGCCACAGTTTGCAGGATTTGTAATTTTCTTTCGCCCGGTTTTGCCGCCATTATTGACCTCTTTATTTTCTCCCCATTCTCTCTCCCGTAAACGGGAGAGAGAGGCCGGGTGAGGATTACCATTAAACTAAGCGATGCAAAGCATCGTGCAACTGTAAGACCGATTTTATTTTTACATCCACACACGCCTCGTTCTGATGTCCGGGATGCACCCACACCGTGCGCATACCCAATTTTTTTGCGGCGCGCAAATTCTCCAGACTATCTTCCACCATCACGCAGCGCGCCGCCGCTATTTTGTGTTTTTTCATCAGCCGCAAAAAACCAAAAACATGCGGCTTGGGACGATAGCCGGTGTGCTCCACCGCCATCACCTCATCGAATAAATCCGCTATGCGCAACAACCGCAAAACTTCATGCGCGTAGTGCTGCGGCGCATTGGTGTACAAAATCTTTTTGCCCGGCAAGCGTTGCAACACCTGACGCAAACGCGGTTCGCGCAACACCATATTTTGCAAATCGGGGAACTGATGCGTGTGCCACAAAAAATGATCCGGGTCGGTCGCGTGATGGCGCATCATACCGCTCAAAGTCGCTCCGTAACGCTGCCAATAATGTATGCGCAACGCATTCGCCGCCACTTCATCCAACTGCAAATGCTGTTGCAAATACGCCGTCATGCTGCGATTGATGTGCGGAAACACGTGAGCAGACGCATTATGCAAAGTGTTGTCCAGATCAAAAATCCAAAATTTCGTCGCCATACGTTGTTGCGCTCAAAAATCTTGCTTGCATATACCGCATATACTGCGCTGCGATTTTCTCGCGCGCCTAGTCTGGCTTGGAAATTTTGGATTTTTCCCGCTTCGAATGTAACGCTCCATCACTTGCTTTTAATCAATGTGCCGACACCTTCGTCCGTCAAAATTTCTAGCAGCAAAGCATGTTGCACTCGACCGTCGATGATGTGCACCGAGCGCACCCCACCGCGCGCGGCATCCAGCGCGGAACTGATTTTGGGCAACATGCCGCCGGACAGCGTGCCATCCGCAACCAAGTCGTCGATTTGTTTGGGCGTGAGTCCTGTGAGCAGCTTGCCGCTTTGATCCAGCACGCCCGGCGTGTTGGTGAGCAACACCAGTTTTTCCGCGTGCAACACTTCGGCAAGTTTGCCCGCCACCACATCGGCATTGATGTTCAACGTCTCTCCATCCGGCGACACACCGATGGGCGCGATGACCGGAATGAAATCGCCGGAATCCAAAAAAGTGATGATGGACGGATCAATTTTATTGATGTCGCCAACCAGCCCGATGTCCAACATCTTGCCCGGCTCGGTGTTGCTTTCCAGCATGAGTTTTTCAGCGCGTATAAAGGAACCATCCTGCCCGGTCAGTCCGACCGCTTTGCCGCCGTAGCGGTTGATAAGATTGACGATGTCTTTGTTGACCTTGCCCAGCACCATCTCGACCATGTCCATGGTTTCCTCGTCGGTGACACGCATACCTTGCACGAACTCGCCTTGTTTGCCGACACGTTTGAGCATGTCGTTAATCTGCGGCCCGCCGCCGTGCACCACGACCGGATTCATACCGACCAGTTTTAACAGCACCACGTCGCGCGCGAAACTCTCCTGCAATTTGGGATCAGTCATGGCGTTACCGCCGTATTTGATGACGATGGTCTTATCGAAAAAGCGTTGGATATAAGGCAAAGCCTCGGCAAGAACCAGAGCTTTGACTTCGGCGGTAGCAGCGGACAGCGGCATGATTTTTCCTCGTAAAATTTGCCGCGAATTCTACACCAAGGACAGAGGCTAGGATTGAGGATTTTGGATTGGGGATTTAGTTAAAATCGATGAGCTGCTTTTGGTGTGTATTGTTGGGGATTTACCCCCTTACAACCACGGGCAAGCCACTTGCAAGTTTAACTAAATCCCAGTTCCCAAATCCAAAATCCTAATGATATTGCTGATAGCTCAAGTCCGTCTCTTTGACTTCGGCATCGGCCGTGATGGTCTGTTGTCTGCCGGCAATTTCCAACACCAGCACGATGGGCACATGATCTCCGGCTCGCAAGCGTTTGTTCAAGCCAGTCAACACCAGATACAAATTATGCGCGCCAAAGCGAACGGTACTGCGCGCGGGCATTTTCAAACTGTCTATGGCGCGTTTTTCCATCGTGCCGTGTAAACGCACAAAACGTTGTATCTCGCCGCCCGCCGCAACCGGACTGCTCACCGAAATCAACCGCGCGGCTTGGGTCACGCTGAGATTGAGTTGCACACTGGTGTCGTGTTGTCGCGGCACAGTCTCACTCAGCCAGAACTTATCGACCAAGATGTTGCCGCCCGCAATGGCCGGGGGCGCGCATGAACACGCCAGTAACAAATATAAAATCCACCGCATGTTTAGGCCTAGTAATGCATGTGCATGTGGTCGCCACCATCGGTTGCGATAAGCGGTTTCACTTTGGCGGCGATATCAACTTTGATGATTTTTTTGTTTGCGAGTTGGATGAGCAAAGTGAGCGGCACGGTGGTCTCTTCTTTGATTGGATTTTTCAGACCGATCAGCATCAGATGATAACCGCCAGTGCGCAAATCCACTGTTTTACCGGCAGGCAAATCGATGGCATCGACCTCATGCATCATCATCATGCCCTTGTCGTGCATCATCATGTGCAGCTCGACACTTTGCGCGGCCGGCGTGCTCACGCCAACCAAACTGGCCGCCTGAGGACTGGTGATACTAAAGTCGCCCATCGCGGTGGTTTGCCCAGGTGCGGTGGCATGGACAAACGCGTTATCCACTTGAATGTCGCCCGCATAGGCGCAGACACTCAACAAACTCGCCACCAGCGCGACCCAATACAGACTTATTTTTTGCATGATATTTTCCGTAAAATAAAAATTTCGAGGGACGAATTATACTGAACCAAACTCCCGCGCGCTCAGGTTGCGACAAAATGTGGCTTCGGTATAACCTAAAGGTAAACCTACGCCGCAAATGACCGCACGGGATGTGACATTTTGGCTTCGACCATAACCTGAAGGTAAGCCTACGCCTAAATACCTGATGCGCAATGCGGCATTTTGTCGCACCCTTAAAAATTAGTCTGCGTTTACAATCGCGGCCATGAATCATTCCCTGCTCGCTTCCCTACCCGGCCAGGCCCAATTGCGGCGACTGGTGCTGCTG
>JBAVPP010000079.1:0-5397 GCA_049693175.1 Gallionella sp.
GTGGCTTGTAAGACTTCCTCGAACACCACATCCATGCGCGTGGCAAGGCGGCGCGATAGCGGCGTGAGTGCACGCCGCAGCGGTGCGTTTTGTTTCGGCTGCAAAAATTTATCGAACAAAATTATCGTGCCACCGGGCTTGAGCACGCGTGCCGCTTCGCTCAAACAGCGTTGTGGTTCGGGCACGACGGCAGTGATGAGATGCAAAATCACATGGTCGAATCGCGCATCGCTGAATGGCAAATTCATGCTGTCGCCCAACACAAAATCCACGCTTAAATTTTTGCCGCGTGGCTTGGCGCGTGCCAGCATCGCGGCGTTGAAATCCAATGCGGTGTAATGATGCAAGGCAGGCAGCATAGGCAAATCCAAGCCCGTACCCACGCCGCTGATTAAAACTTGCGACGGATTTTCGTGCGGTAAAGATTGCAAAGAGCGGCTGCGCGCCGCTTGTAAACCGCGTGCGGCCAGCGCGTCATACAGCGGGGCGATGACGCTGTAACTCATGCGCAGCAAGGGATTACGCTGATAGGGTTGTTGGCTCATGGCAAGTGGGTAATGTTGTTGAGTTTCGCGTGGGCGATGGCGCGCCCCAGTGCGTCTATTGCCGGTGTGCGCGCAAAACTTTTACGCCATGCCAGCGAGATACGCCGTGATGGCGCGGGTTTGGTGAAGGGTATCACTTTTAGCAAACGATTGCGGTAGCGCGCGCTATTCGCCGAGGCGGGCATCACGGTGATGCCGAGTCCCGATGCGACCATATTGCGTATGGTTTCCAGCGAGGTGCCTTGCTGTATCTCCGCACCCTTGCGATGCAATTCCGGGCAGGCTTCGGCGACTTGGTTGCTGAAGCAATGTCCGGCATCCAGCAGCAATATTTTTTCCTGCGACAACTCCGCCGCTTTGATGCTGCGCCGTGTAGCCCAATGATGATCGCTACCAACCACCACCTCGAAAGCCTCGTCATATAAGGCTTGCGTGTGTATGCCGCTGTCGCCGAACGGTAGCGCGATGATGATGACATCGAGTTTGCCGTTGCGCAGCAAAACATCCAGATTGGCGGTGATGTTTTCCTCGACTTCCAGCGGCATGTGCGGCGCGATTTTCTTTAGCGCGGGAATCAGCTCCGGCAACAGATATGGCCCGACGCTGTGTATGATGCCGACGCGCAGAATGCCGGTGAGCGGGTCGTTATCCTGTGCCGCAATTTCGCGGATGCGGGCGGCATCATCCAGCGTGCGCTGTGCCTGCTCGACAATGAGCGCGCCGATTTTCGTCAGGTTGACTTCATTTTTGCCGCGTTCAAAAATACTCACGCCCAATTCCTGTTCCAGCTTTTGTATCGCCAGTGACAGTGCGGGTTGGCTAATGAAGGATTTTTCCGCCGCGCGGCGAAAGTTGCGTTCCCGTGCGACGGCGACGATGAAACGCAGTTCATTGAAGGTCATATTTACTCCTACTGGTGATTTGCATAATAAATCACCTTGGTTTGAACAATCAATTAGATTTATCGCTTGCTTAAGCCTAAAGTGCGGTCGTGGACAGCAAACCACTTAACCAAGTTAACCAGGAGAGCATGATGAAACGACCCGAAATCAAAACATTCGCCAATCTCGAAGCGGCATTCGCCGGAGAATCTATGGCGCATATCAAATACCGGTACTTCGCCAAGATTGCCCGTGCGGCCGGCGATGAGGAAACCGCGCGCATATTTGAAGAAACTGCCGCGCAGGAAGTGCAGCACGCGCTGGGACATTTGGATTTGTTATATCCGAAGGAAACCATGAATCCGGTGCGCTGTTTGGAAATGGCGATTGAGGGCGAGACTTACGAGTACACGGAAATGTATCCGGGTTTTCTCAAGACCGCGCAACAGGAAGGCAATGCGGCGGCGGTGAGCGAGATACACGGGCAAATCGCCGAGTCCAGGGAACATGCGCAACAGTTCCAAGCGACCTTGGAGAAAGCCGCCAAGCGTTTTGCGGCCTTGGCAAAAGTGGAAGAACGTCACGCGAACCAGTATCGTGCGACATTGAAAAAAGTTTCGGCATAATTGATAAGGAGAGCGACATGAAAGTTTGGCAATGTGTGGTGTGTGGATTTGTTTACGACGAGGCAAAAGGCTTGCCGCATGAGGGCATCAAGGCGGGCACGGCATGGGCGGATATTCCGGCTGATTGGGCTTGTCCCGATTGCGGCGTGGCAAAAGCAGACTTTGAAATGGTGGAAATCTAATTTTGGTATGCGTGTAACTATTTAAGGAGAACGACATGAGCAAAGCACAAGCAATCAATATCGGCATTTCGGAAAATGATCGCAAGCAAATCGCGGCGGGATTGTCGCGCGTGTTGGCGGATAGTTACACGCTGTATCTCAAGACGCATAATTTTCATTGGAACGTGACCGGACCGATGTTCCAGACTTTGCATCAGATGTTTATGGTGCAATACAACGAGACTTGGTTGGCGGTGGACTCTATTGCTGAACGCATACGCGCCTTGGGTTATCCCGCGCCCGGCAGTTACGCGCAATTCGCCGCGCTGACTTCCATCGCGGAAAATGATGGCGTACCCAAGGCCAAAGACATGATACGGCAATTGGTGGAAGGCCAAGAAACCGTGGTGCGCACGGCGCGCGAAGTGTTGCCCATTGCGGAAGCAGCGGGCGATCAACCCACGGCGGATTTGCTCACGCAGCGCATGACCGTGCATGAAGCGAATGCCTGGATGTTGCGCAGTTTGTTGGAAGAATAGGAGCGAGTGATGAACCCTATTGTGGTGCTGGGCAGCGGCTTGGCAGGCTATACCGTGGTGCGCGAATTGCGCAAATTGAATCCCGACATCGCCATCACTTTGGTGTCGCGCGACAGCGGTGATTATTATTCCAAACCGATGTTGTCGAACGCGCTGGCACAGGGCAAAAATGCCGAAAATTTAGTGCTGACCAGCGCGCAAAAAATGGCGCAGCAGTTGAACTTTACTTTGCTCGCCAACACCGAAGTTATCGCGATAAACGCCGCCAATAAAAGCGTGCAGACCGATAGCGGCATTTTGAAATATGAAAAATTAGTGCTGGCTGTGGGTGCGGATGCGATAAAAATTCCGCTGCAAGGTGATGCCGCGCACGAGGTATTGTCGGTGAATGATTTGTCGGATTACGCAAAATTTCGCGGCGCGTTGAATAGCGCGAAATCCGTCGCAATTATGGGTGGCGGGCTGATAGGTTGCGAGTTCGCCAACGACCTTGCCGCCGCCGGATATTCCGTCACGGTGATTGATCCTGCCGCTTATCCGCTGGCGAGTTTGATGCCGCAAGCTGCCGGAGAAAAATTGCTAGAACCACTGCAAAAAATTGGCGTGACGTGGCGATTTGGCACAGCGGTGCAAGCGGTGGATAAACTCTCCAGCGGCTACGCGCTGACGCTGAATGATGGGACTATTGTGTATGCCGATTTGGTGTTGTCTGCGGTGGGTTTGCGTCCGCGCATCGCGCTGGCACGCGAAGCGGGGCTGGCGGTGAATCGAGGCATTGTGGTTGACGACCAGATGCGCAGCAGCGATGCGCATATTTTTGCACTGGGCGATTGCGCGGAAATTGGTGGAAAAATTCAGCCGTTTATTTTGCCCATCATGCACGCCGGACGCGCGCTGGCAAAAATCCTGAACGGCGAAAACGCGCGTGTGATTTTTCCCGCCATGCCGGTCGTGGTAAAAACACCCGCGCATCATATCGCCGTGTCGCCGGTGGCGCGCGATGCCGTCGGCGCATGGCAAACATTGGCATCGGGCGATGGCATCAAGCTGGGATTTTTTGATGCGCAAAATAAATTGACCGGCTTCGTGTTGACCGGAGAATTTGCCGCCGAGCGCAACGAGATGAGCAAATTATTGGTGGTGAATTAGTGCCAGATTTTTTGATATGCGGCCAGCAGGCGTTGATGCATATCGCTGCCTTGCATATTTTCACCCAGCGCGACCAGCCCAAAAAATTGCGTTTCACGACTCAATAATTGCTTGGCGGTTTGCAAGGTTTCCGCGCCGTAAAGCAGATGCAAATTGGCATCGTAAGCGGCGGTGTTATCCGCTTGCGCCAACTCTTTGAGTTGCACTAATTGCGCGATGCAACGATAGACCCGCGCGCGTTTTTCGTGCAGTTGTCCGAGTTGCGCAATCCAGGCGCAGCCTTCGAGTATCGCATCCTCGTCAGCCACCGCGAGCGCGAGTAGCGTCTTCAATTCGCCCATGCGCAATGCCGCCCAAGCGGTGTTGGCATCCGCCGCCAAACCGATTAACGTGGTGATGGCGAGATTGTCGGCGAGGTCGGAATCGAGCAAGGTGTCGAGTAATTCTGCGCACTCCTCTTTATCCAATTCAGGCAGACGCAGCAAGGCGGGACGCACCAGATTGCCCACGCTGTTATTTTGCCATTGCAGTTCTTCGATGGGATAAATTTCCGACATGCCGGGCACAAAAATGCGGCAGGCATAGACATCCAGATGCGTGAAATCCGCGACGTAAATGTCGTGACCGCTGGCATGTATCGCATCGCAACACCAGCGATAATCTTCCGCTGTGGTGGTACCGAAATTCCAATCGACAAATTCAAAATCGGGCGTGTCGCGCAAAAATTTCCAACTGATTACGCCGCTGGAATCGACAAAATGTATTTCCATATTTTGCGCGTCGGCGATTTCGTCGCTGTCAAAACCGGGCGCGGGAAAATCTTTCAGCCCGTCTATAGCGCGGCCTTGCAATAGCTCGGTTAGTGCGCGTTCCAGCGCGACTTCAAAACGCGGATGCGCGCCAAAACTGGCGAAACAACCCTGGTCTTCCGGATGCAAAAGCGTGACATTCATCACTGGATATTTTCCGCCCAGCGACGCGTCTTTAACCAGAATGCCATAGCCCGCCGCGCGCAATCCGGCTATACCGGCGGCGATGCGCGGGTAACGCGCGATGACGGATTCCGGCACATCGGGCAAACAAATTTCGTCGCGGATGATGCGGAATTTGATGTCGCGTTCAAAGATTTCGGCGAGTGCCTGAGTGCGCGCTTCCATCAGCGTGTTGCCCGCCGACATGCCGTTGCTGACATACAGATTGCCGATGAGATTGACCGGAAATAACACGGTTTTTTCATCGCGCAAACGTTGGTAGGGAATCGCGCAAATGCCGCGTGTCGCGTTGCCAGAATTCAGGTCGATCAACTGCTCCGCTAGCACGCCATTTTCTGGGTTGTAAAACTTTTGCAGCTCAGGCGTGAGCAGTACGGCAGGCCAGCGTTTACCTGACACGGCGAACCATTGCTCGTTGGGATAATGCACGAAATCGCGTTGTGCGATGGTCTCGCCCAAATAGAAATGCGTCCAAAAATAATTGGTGCTGAGGCGTTCAAAAAA
>JBAVPP010000080.1:0-2288 GCA_049693175.1 Gallionella sp.
TGGGTGCGAATGCGACATTGTTGTCGGTAGTCGGCGACGACGAAGCGGGTGCGTGTCTGGAAAAATTATTGACGCAACATAGCAATCTCACCGCCTTGTTGCATCGTGATAGCAGCATTTCCACCATCATCAAATTGCGCGCCATCGCACGCCAGCAACAACTGTTGCGCATCGATTTTGAAACGCGTCCCAGCCACGAAGTGTTGAATGCCGCACTGGTAGATTTCCGTGCGCAACTGCCTGCCGCCGATGTGGTGATTTTGTCTGATTATGGCAAAGGTGGATTGGCGCATATCGCCGAAATGATTGCCTTGGCGCGTGCCGCCGGCAAGCCGGTGCTGGTCGATCCCAAAGGTGATGATTATGCGCGATACAGCGGCGCGACTTTGCTCACGCCGAATCGTAGCGAGTTCAAACAAGTGGCGGGAACGTGGCAGGATGAAGCCGAACTGAGTAGCAAAGCCGAGAAGCTGCGCGTGGAGTTGGGGTTGGACGCGCTGCTGGTAACGCGCAGCGAAGAAGGCATGAGTTTGTATCGCAAAGATAGCGTGCTGCATGAGCCCACGCACACCCGTGAAGTGTTTGATGTGAGCGGTGCAGGCGACACCGTCATCGCCACGTTGGCGGTGATGCTGGCGAGTGGCGCGGCTTTGCCGGATGCGATGCGTATCGCCAATCGCGCCGCCGGAATTGTGGTCGGAAAATTAGGCACGGCGGTGGTGAGTCGTGAAGAGATTGTTAAGGATTTGGTTAAAAGCGAAATGTAAAACGTGAAAAATGAAAGGCGAAACGTAGCTGCGGTTCTGCGTTTCACTTTTCACAAGAGCCGCATCGCGGCGAGTCACGTTTCACCGTTATCAAGGGAGAAAAACATGTACTACATCGTTACCGGCGCGGCTGGTTTTATCGGCTCTAATTTGATCAAAGCACTCAACCAGCGCGGCGAAAAAAATATCATCGCGGTTGATAATTTGAAGAGCGCAGACAAGTTCAAAAATCTGGTTGATTGTGAAATTGCCGATTATTTGGGCAAGGAAGAATTTTTAGAAAAACTCAAAGAAGGTTATTTCGACGGCTTGGTCACGGCGGTGCTGCATCAAGGCGCGTGTTCCGACACCATGGAAACGGATGGTCGTTACATGATGGAAAATAATTACCAATACACCTTGGAATTGTTGAATTATTGCCAGAACGAAGAGATACCATTTTTGTACGCGTCGTCGGCATCGGTGTATGGCGGCGGCGGCACATTCAAAGAAAGCCGCGAGTATGAATCGCCGCTGAATGTGTATGCCTATTCCAAATTTTTATTCGACCAAATTGTGCGTCGTCGCTGGCACAAACGCAGCGCGCAAATCGTTGGCCTGCGCTACTTCAACGTGTACGGACAACGCGAGCAACACAAAGGCCGCATGGCTTCCGTGGCGTTTCATTTCTTCAACCAATATCGCGCCGAAGGTAAAGTAAAATTATTTGAAGGCTGCGATGGTTATGCCAACGGCGGACAGTTGCGCGATTTTGTTTCCATCGAAGACGTGGTCAAAGTGAACATGTATTTCCTGGACAATCCGAACAAGTCCGGCATCTTTAATCTGGGTACAGGACAAGCGCAAAGTTTCAACGATGTCGCTGTCGCCACTATCAACACGCTGCGCGTCGCGGATGGCAAACCGGCATTGGATATAGCAGGGCTGGTTAAAGAAGGCATCATCAGCTACATCCCATTCCCCGCCGCGCTCATCGGCAAATATCAAAGCTACACCCAAGCCGACATCAGCGCGCTACGCGGCACAGGTTATAGCGAACCGTTCTTGACGGTAGAGCAAGGCACGGCGAGATATGTGGAGTACATGCTGAAGAAGGCGTGATGCTTGATTTATATCAGACTAGTCTATATACTGGTCTGGAATAGAGCTCATATTACAGGAGCAAATCATGAAGATTGAAGTTGGTTCGTATGAAGCGAAGACCAAGCTTCCGGAATTGCTTCGGCAGGTTAAATCCGGCAAAAGCTTTACCATCACCAATCGCGGCGAAGCTATTGCTGATTTAGTCCCCAGCTTGGGAGTGGTGGCTAAGGATAAAGTTGCTGCCGCAGAAAAACTCAAGGCCTTCATGCTTGCCGATCCGGTGCGCGGTGTAAACATCAAAGCACTCATCGAAGAAGGGCGTGCGTGAGCTTCGTTCTTGATAACTCGGTGACCATGCGCTGGTTTTTTGGTGACGGAAAACCGCAAGAGCTTGCCTATGCCGGGAAAGTTCTTGATGCGATGAAACAAGACAACGCT
>JBAVPP010000081.1:0-8929 GCA_049693175.1 Gallionella sp.
GCTAATAAAACGTGCCGAATTAATCGGCAGGAACTTTCCCGTCGTGGAGTTTCCCATGTCGCAAATTCACGTCGCTCGACACTCAAAGTATGCCGGAAATAGGCTGTTCCCGTGCAACGCGGCAACCTATTTCGCACGGCATATTCATGCTGCACGGCCGACCAACCGCACGCTCAACAATTGCTTACAAAATGAAATTTTATTAATACGATTCAATCATGTGATCGTGCTTTAATGCCTCATGCAACGTAGGTAATAAAGCGAAATAGATGTGAATTTAGGCTTCGTCGGATTCGCAATGAGGAAGGTAGTTTGGTTAACTTTTTAAAGGATGCATCTCATGAAAATCGGAAACTCTTTGATTGGAATATTGGCTTTCGCTGGCTTGATTATGTGTGCCCCTGTGGCAATCGCCGCAGAGGAGGATATGCATGAAAGTGTTGATGTTATCGAGACAGTTACGGCAACAACTTATCTTAACGGGGGGGTAGGCAAAGAAGAAGAAGCCACCATGCGCCGAGTTGCGAAAGAATTTCCGCTGCGCATCATTTTTTCCGAACGCAAGAATGGAGAATTTATTGCTGATGTGCCGGTGGTGATTTCAGACGCGCACGGTAATCCGGTGCTGGAGCTATCCAAAGTTGGCCCAATGCTATTTGTGATGTTGCCCAGCGGCAAATATAGGGTGAGCAGTCGGTTCAACGGGCTAACCGAATCACAGGAAGTGACGTTGGGCAACAAGGAAGGCAAAGACATCTATTTTCACTGGAAAAAGTGATGCCTAAATTTTTATTGTTTGCCACGTGTTGAGCTGAGTAATTGAATCAACCGAGGCGCACGCAATGATGAAAGTCAGGCGATATAGCTTTGAATCTGGGTCGCTATTTTTGTCGTTAAGGAGCTTTTGATTGGGTTTGTAAAATCGTTAGGAATGCCATGAACAAATTAGCGACTATTATTTTGCTGACAGTGTTGTCTACAGGCTCTGTCATGGCGGATGAGTTTGGGGATAGTTTTTATGGTTATCCAGATTGGGAAGATAACGCGGGGAAATTTTACGCCGGCGTGGATCTCGCATACGTTTCGTATGGCGGTTCGTTTTATCCCAGTACCAATGGCTTACGCATCTCTGGTGGATACAACCTCACTTCTAACCTAGCCATTGAGGCAGGTTATACCATGCTGTCGAATTCAAGTAACAACTGCGGCTACGGATGTGGTTACGGCGGTTATGGCGGCTACGGAGGTTATGGCGGTTACGGTTACACGCCACCGCCAATGGCATCCTACGCGTTCGATGTCACTTCAATCCAGATAGCGGCCGTCGGTACGATTCCAATCACGGATGCATTTTCTATATCCGCCAAAGCCGGATTAGATCGCAATTCGATGACTTATTCCTCCACGGACAACTTTGGCAATAGCCTGCCGGATATAAGCGGTTCGCAATCCAATCGTATGTTTGGTGTTGGTGCTCAATACAACGTGGGGAACGGGTTAGTGGTTCGTGCGCAGTATGAGAATTTGGGGAATCTGGTTCCCGGTGTGGGTATGAGGATGATTTCTTTGGGCGGGCTGTATAACTTTTGAGTTTTTGTGCGGGATTGCTTGAATCGCTTTGCATTTCAGAGGCCGACTTGGACAAAGTATCGCTGCGACATCTTCTAATCAACAGGCTTGCTATTCTGTTGGAAAAGAGCCGATAACAGCGACGGTGCGTGACGGGTTAAGAGAACATTGGGGCGCAGAAATTAACAAATCATCCCCGCCAGTAAAACGGGCAATCAGCCAACAACATGTTTGTAATTTTAGTTTGTTTATATGGTCGCAAAATAGTTAGGAAATAACATGAGTAACTTGCTGGAACAATTGAAGTCCATGACCACTATCGTGGCAGATACCGGCGACATCGAGGCGATTCATTTTCATCAACCACAGGATGCGACGACTAATCCTTCTTTGTTGCTCAAGGCGGCGAGCCTTCCGGAATATGTTCCGTTGATCAAAGAGGCGATTGCCTGGGCACAGTCACAAAGTGATAATCGTGAGCAGCAGGCGCATGACGCAATGGACAAGTTGGCAGTGGCTGTTGGTTTGGCAATACTCAAGCATATTCCTGGGCGGATTTCTACCGAAGTTGATGCGCGTCTTTCTTTCGACACGGCTGCCACAGTGAACAAGGCGCGTAAGCTGATGGGTCTTTACAATGCGGCGGGCGTACCTAACAGCCGCGTGCTAATCAAAATTGCTGCCACTTGGGAAGGAATACGCGCCGCAGCCATTCTTGAATCCGAAGGTATTCATTGCAACCTCACGTTATTGTTTGGTTTTGCTCAAGCCCGCGCCAGTGCCGAAGCTAACGTGACGCTGATTTCCCCATTTGTTGGGCGTATTCTCGATTGGCACAAAGCACACGATAAATCTGAACTTGCGGCTGTCGATGATCCCGGTGTGCTGTCGGTGCGCAAGATATATGCGTACTACAAGGCACACGGCTACCAGACTATTGTCATGGGGGCTTCATTTCGCAACATGGCTGAGATTGTGGCACTGGCCGGTTGTGATCGTCTGACCATTGCGCCCTCGTTGCTGAAGGAGTTGGAAAACACGCAAGGCGTGCTGGTTCGCCAACTAATCGATACCGGGGCAAGCGCAGCTCGTCCACCCAAAATGAGCGAAGCTGAATTCCGCTGGGAGATGAATGAAGATGCGATGGCAACGGAAAAACTTGCCGAAGGTATACGCGGTTTTACCGAAGACCAGATTAAATTAGAAATCAAAATGTTGTTTGAGAGTACTTAAGAGCGAGCAAAGCGCAGCCCAAGGGGGAGATATGACGCGACATATACTGCCACAAATAGTGCATCTTGATCGTAAGGTCTGTAGCACGCTAGAGCTTGCCGAGCAGCGTGAATGGTGGTTGGCAAACGGCAAAGGAGGATATGCCGGAGGGACGGTTGCAGGCACGTTGACCCGGCGTTACCACGGTTTATTGATTGCCCCGCTTGAATCACATTCGCAGCGGCATTTGTTATTTGCCAAAGCCGATGCCGAGCTGTTGGATGGCGATCTGATCAAGCCGTTGCATACCAATCGCTGGGTGAATGGTATGGTTGATCCGCGCGGGCATCTTGCCATCGAAAGTTTTTGGTTGGACGGGCGTATGCCAGTCTGGCGTTACCGTTTGGATGATCTGCTGATTGAGGCGCGTATCTGGATGGAACACGGCAGGCATAGCACCAGTCTGGCTTGGCGATTATTGGAAAATCCTACCGCTCGAAACGTGAGTTTGCGGGTGCGACTGATGACGAATATCCGAGATCATCACGGCATTACCGGCTTTGAAAATGAGACGCCGTTTTTCCAAGTGAGTGATCGCGATCTTGATGTCACTTACCCCGACTGCCCCACTTTGCATTTCCATTCCCGCTGCGGCGATGTGCAAATTGCCGATTATTGGTTGGATGATTTTGATTTGCCTGCGGAACGTGATCGCGGTCTGCCCAGCCATGATCGTCATCTATGTGTCGGTTATATGACCTTTCCTATACATCTGGGGCATTGGGTTGGATTGACTGCCTCAATAGAGGAGGACGAGCCAAATTATTATATTGAGGATGCGATGCGCCGCTTTCAGGCGCGTGACCTCACCATGCTGACCCGCGCAAAAATTACCGTACCTGAACTGATTCAAGCTCCCGCATGGATAGACCAGTTGATTCTGGCTGCGGACAGTTTTGTGATACGCCATGAGCAAGAAGGTGTTAATGGCCGCGACGCTATTGTGGCTGGTTATCCTTGGTTTGGCGAGTGGGCGCGCGACAGCATGATTGCATTGCCCGGACTGATGTTGGCAACCGGACATTACCAGCAGGCACGCAACCTGTTATTGGGTTATCTGCCATTGGTGAATCGCGGAATGTTGCCAAACTTTTTTCCTTGTGACGAAGAAGTGACCCAATACAATACAGCGGATGCCGCGCTTTGGTACATCGAGGCTTGGTATGCCTACTTTGTAGCACTAAAAGACTTGCCATCGATAGCAAGTGCGTGGCCAGCATTACAGCAAATCATCACACATTATCGCGATGGTACGCGTCACGGTATCGGCATGGATAGATTGGATGGCCTGCTGCGTGCGGGTGAATCAGGCGTGCAGCTTACTTGGATGGATGCCAAAGTGGGTGACAACGTCATTACTCCCCGGATTGGTAAGCCGGTTGAAATAAACGCGCTGTGGTACAACGCAATGCAAGCGATGACGCAATTTGCCGCAGTGTTAAAAGATGAAGCGCGCGTCCGGGAATATACGGCGATGGCCGCAATAACCCGCGCAGGATTCCAAAAATTTATTCGCCCCGATCACAAGGGACTATTTGATGTTTTGGATGGCCCTGAGGGTAATGAAAATTGCATCCGTCCCAACCAGATTTTTGCGGTCAGTTTGCCGTTTACTCCGCTGGCTTGTGAGGTTCAGCAAAATGTTGTCACCGTTTGCGCCCAACACTTGTTGACCCCTTATGGTTTGCGCTCGCTTGCCCCTAATCATCCTGATTATCAGCCGCATTATCAGGGTGATGTTTGGTCGCGCGACAGTGCCTACCACCAAGGCGCGGTATGGACGTGGCTATTAGGGCATTTTGCGTTGGCGGAATATCGAGTGAGTGGCAATGTGGAACAAGCTATGTCGCGGCTGGAAGCGATACAGGAGCATCTCAAAGAATCGGGTTTGGGTACGGTTAGTGAAATATTTGATGGGGATGCACCACACTCGCCGCGCGGCTGCCCTGCGCAGGCATGGTCGGTGGCTTGCACATTGGAAGCATGGTGGAAACTGAGCTTTGCCCAGTCACAGAAAAATAAATCGCACCAATATGAACCGGCCACACAAGCGTGCTGAAGATGTTGGTTGCCCTGTTAGCCGTGTAGAATTGATGCGGCGAATTTTTGCAGTCTGCAATAAAAAGAAAGGGTAATGAAAATGTCCGATGTGCTTCAAATCGAGCGGCAACACCAAGAGCTGGTTGATATGCTTAACCACCTAAATGATGCCGTGAAAATCAGGGCATCGCGTGAAGATATTTATCGCATTATCGATGAGGTGATTGCATTTACCCGCCTGCACTTTGCAACTGAAGAGCAGATTATGGTTCGGTCGGGATACCCCGATATTGAGTCACATAAAAATATGCATACGCAGATGGTGCAGGACGCGCTTCATCTCAAAAGCAAACTGGATTATGTCGGCGACGAAATGTTTACCGAGTGGTTTAACCACTGGCCATTTTCCAGAGTACTCGCGCATATTCAATATGCGGACAGACAGGTTGAAGAACACATCATTCATGAAGCATGATGTTCTTAGGCCACAGTGGTGCTTATTCGCGCGACATAAGCAATCGTCAGGCAAACTCTAAAGGATGAGTGGCATGAAAATTTTGGAACCCTGTACGCTGATTTGTTTCGGTGCCGGTGGAAATTTGAGTCGACGCAAATTGATTCCCGCTTTATTCCATCTGGAAACGGCAAAGCGTCTACCGGAACACATGGTCATTTTGGGATGCGATATTACGCAACGTGATAGGCAAGCATGGTTGGAGTTTGTCTGTGATATTTTGCGCGAATTACATGGAGCCGACATCGATGAAATTGCGCTGCGGCGGTTTTGTGATCGCTTGCATTATTTCGCCATTCCGCTTGGTGACGACGAGGCATATGCGCGGCTGAAAAAATTGCTGGAAGAGGATGCAAGTTTTCCGCCCAATATGGTTTATTACATGGCGGTGCGCCCGGCAGATTATCCCGGTATCGTCGACAAACTAGGCAATGTCGGCTTGCTACAGCAGAAAAGCGGCTGGCGACGTGTGGTAATCGAAAAACCTTTTGGCTATGATTTATTAAGTGCGCAAACGCTGCAAGCCAGCTTGTATCGCCATCTCAATGAGCCGCAGATTTTTCGCATCGATCACTATTTGGGCAAAGGCACGGTACAGAACGTCATGCTGTTCCGGTTCGCCAATCTGTTGCTTGAACCGATATGGAATCACCACTACATCGACCATGTTCAGATTACGCATTCCGAAACGCTGGGAGTGGACGGACGCGCCGATTATTACGAGGGTGCTGGCGCGTTACGCGACATGATCCAGAGCCATTTGCTGCAACTCTTGACATTGGTGGCGATGGAGTCGCCGGTGAATATGGATGCCGAGCACTTGCGCGATGAGAAAGTGAAAGTGCTCAAAGCGATACGTCCTATTCCGCAAAATGCGGTACATGCCCACGCGTTTCGCGGCCAATATACCAGCGGTAGTATCGATGGAAAAACAGTGCCGGGTTATCTGGACGAAAAGAATGTGGCAGCAAACAGTACGACGGAAACTTACGCCGCTATGAAGTTGTTTATTGATAATTGGCGTTGGGCAGGTGTGCCGTTTTATTTGCGTACCGGCAAACGTCTTGCCCAAAGCAGTTCGGCGATTTGCATACGTTTTAAAAATCCGCCGCAAGATTTATTGCGACACATCCGGCAAGGCCCGCCCCAACCGAATTGGATTATGTTGGGGATACAGCCGGACGATTGTTTGAAAATGGAAATGCAGGTCAAGGCACCCGGACTGGATTTGCACACACGCACCATCAGTTTGGATGCGACGTACCGCAAGGATGGCGATGAATATTACGATGCCTATGAAGGTTTGCTGCTCGACGTGATTATGGGTGACCACTCTTTGTTTTTGCGCATAGACGAAGTGGAGGCGGCTTGGAGTGTGGTCGACCCGGTACTCAAAGTTTGGGCTATGGAACGCGAGTTCATCAACACTTATCCGGCGGGTAGTTGGGGGCCGCGCGGCACATATCGTTTGTTTGATCGCGATGACCAGTTTTGGCGGCATTCACTCGATCCCAATGGCGCGGACCTACAGGCTTATTGATGTCTGAATTAGAAATCAATCGGGAGAAATTGGCATACCAGCCTGCACAGTTTGTGCTGCATGAACGTGCAGCAGCACTGGCAGGCGGCGTGGCACAACGTGTCGTTGAGCTTGCCGCACAAGCAATCAGTATGCGGGGCGAATTTCGGCTTGCGCTGGCAGGAGGTGAAACACCGCGCCGCTGCTATGAACAACTGCGCTATCTGCCGATAGACTGGAGCCATGTACAAATTTTTTTTGGCGATGAACGTTGTTTGCCGGCCGGACATGAGCAACGCAACGACACAATGGCCTTCTCCGCCCTGCTCGATCATGTTGCTATTCCGCCGAAGCATATTCATACCATAGCGGCCGAACGCGGTGCGGATGATGCGGCGCGGCTTTATGCCGGGCTGCTGAATCGTTACGCTCCGCTGGATCTTGTGTTGCTTGGCATGGGTGAAGATGGGCACACCGCCAGCCTGTTTCCGGGGAAACCGGCAACCGAGCAAAATGACGCGGTCGTCGCCGTGTTTGACGCGCCCAAGCCGCCGCCGCAACGCGTTTCTCTGGGAATGAGTACGCTACAGCAGGCGCGGCATCGTATTTTTTTGGTTGCCGGTGCGGGTAAACGAGCCGCGCTGCAAGCGATTGTGAACGGAGCAAGATTGCCCGCCGCACGCGTGGGATTGGCTGAATATCATGTTGATAATGCCGCCATGCCGCAAGTCTATTGATTATATTTTGAGGAGAAGAAAATGCAGATTGGAATGATAGGGTTGGGACGCATGGGCGCGAATATGGTGCGTCGTTTGCAAAAAGCCGGACATCAATGCGTGGTGTTCGATCGTAGCAGCGAGGCCGTGCAGATGCTGGCAAAGGAGGGCGCAACGCCTTCGGCAAGCATACAAGATATGCTGAACAAGTTGAGTGCGCCGCGTGCCGTGTGGTTAATGCTGCCAGCCGCCGTGGTGGATGCCAGCATAGCCGAGCTGACACCTTTGCTGGCTGCGGACGACATCATCATCGATGGCGGAAACTCATATTACAAGGACGATATTGCCCGCGCCAAAAATCTGTCTGCAAAATCCATACATTATGCGGATGTCGGTGTCAGCGGTGGCACTTGGGGCTTGGAGCGCGGTTACTGTTTGATGATAGGTGGACAGAAAAAAACAGTGGCGCATTTGCAACCGATTTTTGCGTCACTCGCGCCGGGCGTGGAAACCGCACCGCGCACCGAAGGTCGTAGCGGTCAACCCAGCACGGCAGAGACCGGCTATTTGCACTGCGGGCCGGAAGGTGCGGGGCACTTCGTCAAGATGGTACATAACGGCATAGAGTACGGGATGATGGCGGCGTATGCCGAGGGTTTTAATTTGCTGCGTCACGCCAATGTCGGCGGTGTGTCACGGCAAGTGGATGCGGAGACGACGCCGTTGCGCGAGCCGGAAACTTTTCGCTACGACATCGATGTCGCGGAAGTGGCCGAGTTGTGGCGGCGCGGCAGCGTGGTGGGCTCATGGTTGCTTGACTTGACCGCACACGCGTTGCAAAGCGATGCAGACCTTACTCAATTTGGCGGACGCGTTTCTGATTCTGGAGAGGGTCGCTGGACTAGCATCGCCGCGATTGAGTCCGGTACGCCCGCTCCGGTGTTGACCGCCGCATTGTTCAACCGTTTTACATCGCGCGGCGAGGCGGACTACGGCGACAAACTGTTGTCCGCCCTGCGCTATGAATTTGGCGGACATCATGAGAAATCCTGAGAATTGACAAATTCGTTTAGAACACGGAAGCTCTTTCTCACGCACATGCTGTCCGGCGCGGCGGACAGTCAAACTTTGCAGTTCATCGCGGTCATCAAACAACGTGTACTCACCACCAGCTTGCTGGAGATTTCCGTGTTGACGCAAAAGATTTTACGCGCCGATGACCCGCTAAAAATCCGCGAGTTGCTGGATAAATTAAACGCCTAAATTTTTTCAGGCGAGGAGTTTTGCGATGACCAAACC
>JBAVPP010000082.1:0-4432 GCA_049693175.1 Gallionella sp.
ACAAAAATGTGAGCGCGAGTCCCATGACGATGACCAGCAACGATTCCTCATGCCAAAAGAACCCTATCGTCGTGTCCCAAAAACTCATCATTTTGCTCCTGTTCATCATCACGGGTGTGAATTCTACACCATGGAATACTTGGCCAAAGCCTTGCCGCGCCGCCAGAATCGCCATGCATCCGCAGCGGTCAAAACGACACGCCGGGAATTTTCTCCCGCCAGCAATTCAATCTGCAAGCGCGCCAATTTTCCCGCACGCAACGCGGCAAACAAAGGCTGCGCATAATTCGTCTCGAACGCGAGCAGCGCGTCTCGCCACGCCTGAAAATCGCCCGCTTGCAACGCTAGCCGCAAGGCGTTGCACACCAGCAACTGATTGCCCTCATGCGGCCGCCACAAACCGTCGGATGATTCGCGTGGAATTTCCGCGACAGCGGCAAACATCTGCGCCATTTCCTCATCCGTGGCGACGTGATCAAAATTTTTCTGCAATATCTCGTCTAGCGTTCCGCCTCCCCACAACCACAAAGAGTTGACAGGCAACTCGCCGCGCGCCTCACGCTGCTCATTCAATGTATGGCTATGCAACAACATCTGGCTTTCGTTGAATACTTGATGCCAGCGCGGTGCATCCTCGCCAAGCGGCAACGCGCCGCGCACATTGCAACCCAGCACTTCCGACAAGGGCGTGGTCTGCATCTTGGGCAATGTGTCGGCACGCACATACCAACGCTGAGGATGCGGCGCATAAAAAGTCATGCCTTGCCCGGAAAAATATTGATTCAGACTGGAACAAAATTGTTGCACTTCCGCTTGGGTCACCTCCACTTGCGACAACAACATTTGGTCGCGTTGCAAACGCAAATTCACCGCGTCGGCACGCAACCAGCACCCCGCGCCCAAACCGTCAAACTTGGCTGAAATTGCGGCGATCGGCAAATCGTTTTGCACCGGCAGACCAAACGCCGCACATAAAGCGGCTTCCAAACTTTGTGCCGGCTGCTCGGAAAAATTTGCGCGACCCAATATTTTTTTTAACGCGGGAAGAAATAAATCGGTCGTGACTTCGGTTGCAAATCGCTGCGGCAAAAATAAGTCGGGAAGGATGAGGTAGGCACTTTTCATACCGCCGAGTTTAACACCCATCACGACATTCTCACGATTACAACCACCGGCTTGCAGTGTGTTCCCGTCTGATTTTTTCTATCGGGATGTAAGCGAAACTCCTACATTTTCATCGAAAAATATTTAATTGATACAAAGCACTAAATAATTTTTCCGCTCCGCCGATATAGCCAGCAACACCGATGTATTTCGGTTGAATAACCAAGCTGGCACGGAGTAAATATGAAAAACATTATCGAGACTTTGCGCACCATCCTTCATATCACGCTGGCTCATCAGACTTACCGCCCTTTGGTAAAAAGTGTGCGCATCAACGGAGTGATGGTGGCATTTTTTAGTTCGGCATTTTTGGCGGCATGTGGCGGCGGCTCTCCTTCACAACTGACCTCACCGTCATCGACACCGACTTCGCATGTGGTGAGCATCACTTGGGTGGCCAACGCGGAAGCCGCAGTGAACAGCCCCGGCGGCGGCTATCAAGTCAACATCAGCGGTATGCCAACCATACTCGTGCCATTCCCTTATGACCCGGCCGGTCCTTCGGCAACGATGGCACTGACTAGCGGCAATTACACCGCCACCGTGACGGCTTATTCGACCATGAATCCCAGCACCGGCATACCCGTACCCGGCACACTCAGCACCAGTGCCCCAACGGTATTGGCAATCAACGTACCTTAAACAGGATAGGAAACTGCCATGAAAAAAACCACGATTGCGGCCTACGCCGTCTGCCTGATATTGTTGCTGGTGCGCAGCCCGGCAGATGCGGCTCCGACACTCACTTATCCGACCGGGAATCATCCGTCTTATGTGTCGAATCAGGTTCTGGTCGAATACAAACCAACAGTCAGCGCGTCGGCGAAATTACAAGCGGGCATCGCTTTAGGGGTGCAGAGTTCACAGCCCATCGCCAGCCGTCCGAATTGGGAGGTCACCACACTCACATCCAGCCAAACTGTGGCGCAGGCATTAAGCACTTACGCGAACAATCCCAATGTCGCTTCGGTGCAACCCAATTATATTTATCACACTATGGCGACACCCGCACCGCAACTCGATGCCAGTTACGCGCAACTATGGGCCGCCAAGAATACCGGCCAGATTGTCGCTGGCGGAACGTATCCGGCGGGGCTTAACGTCACCGGCGCAATCGGCAATGATATGAATCTCGAAGCCGCCTGGAATGTGCAAACGGATTGCAGCGCGATCACCGTCGCGGTGATTGATTCCGGCATCAATTACAACTCCAGTGATCTGGCTGCCAATATGTGGAATGGCGGGAGTACCGCACCGAATCATGGTTGGAATTTTGTCGGTGCGGGCGACAATGATCCGATGGATTATCACGGTCATGGCACACACATCGCGGGCACAATAGGCGCGGTGGGCGGCAATGGCACGGGAGTCACCGGCGTGTGCTGGAAAGCCAATATTATGGCGGTACGTGTCATTGATGCGACCGGCTACGGTACGACCAGCAGCATCATACAAGGTATAGATTTCGCCATTGCGCATGGCGCGAAAATTATCAATATGAGTTTGGGCGGCGGCGGGCCTTTCGACTTGGCGTTCAGCAGTGCCATCACCCGCGCGCAAAATGCCAATATGCTGGTCGTCGTGGCAGCCGGAAATGCCGGTGCAAACAATGACACGACACCCACTTGGCCGTGCAGTTACCCCAATCCAAATCTGATTTGCGTGGCCGCTCTCGATCAAAACTACGCGCTCGCTTCTTTCTCCAATTTCGGCGTTAGCAGTGTCGATGTGGGCGCACCGGGCACCAACATTATGAGCACATGGAACGGCGCGAGCACCACCATCAATGACCCGCTCACTGCCTCGACGGGCGGATGGCACGGAAGCTCGTCCACCGTGACGCACGGCGGCGGCTGGGGCTTCGGTTTGCCCATACCCGGATTGACTGACCCCATCGTGTGGGGAACAGCAAAATATAATCCCGGCAGCGATGATAGAGCCTATAAAACTTTTAATCTTGCCGGCGCGAATGCGGCCATTCTGAACATCGCGGCAGCGGCCAATGTCAAGAGCGGCGACTTGTGGAACATCAATTTCAAAGCCACAGGCGGCGATCCGTTCGTGGCGGGAACGAATGTTTTTTCAGATACGAATATGACCGACAGTTTCACCATTGCGCACACACCGGTACTCGACATTTCCGCTTGTATCAGCTCGACTTGCAGTGTGGGTTTCCAATTGCTGACTGCGGCGAATTCGGTGGGTGACATCGGCGTTGCAATTCCTTACGTCAGCATCACCACATTGACGCTCAACAACAACAGCTACAAGGTGTTGGATGGCACGTCGATGGCAACAGCCGAAGTCACCGGCGTGGCCGCTTTGGTATGGGCGCACAATCCGCAGTACACTTATCAGGAGGTGGCGAACGCCGTCAAAAACAGTGGCCGACCCACCGCCTCTTTGGCTGGCAAAACGACTACCGGAAAAGCCGTCGATGCGATGCGCGCACTGTCCTACATCAATCAACCGAGCGGTCTTGCCGTGGTGGTACATTAGGATGAAAAAAACAATCTTGGGCATCGCAATCTTGTTGCCTCTTGTCACTGTGGCTTGCCACGCCACGCCCGCCATGGATCTGACTGCCGCGCATCCAGCCCCGCACACCAATTTGCCACAACCCGATTTGCGCAGGGGTGGCTACCTGATTACCACCACGGCCAATGCAGATGAAAGCAACATTCGCAAACGCTATGCGGATTACGGCGTGCTTGTGTTGCGCGCACTGGGCAATCATCAATATGAATTACGTTTGCAGAACGATCCCGGACTGGAAATCATGTTGCATACCGCCGCGCAATCCAACGGCGAAATCACGGCAATACAGCCAAATTATTCCTACCCGCTCAACTAAACCCTCGTTTTCTGTCGCCTAAATTCGCGCGCTTGTGGCACACTTGCGCCCGTTAAATTTACACGTCCACCATTTTGCAACCTTACGAACTATTTATCGGTCTGCGCTATACGCGTGCCAAGCGGCGCAACCACTTCATTTCCTTCATCTCGCTGATTTCCATGCTGGGCATGGCCTTGGGCGTGATGGCATTGATCGTGGTGCTGTCGGTGATGAACGGGTTCCAAAAAGAAATCCGCGAACGCATGTTGGGCGCGTCGCCGCATCTGGAAGTCGTCGCCGACGGCGGGCGCATCAACGATTGGCAGCCGGTGATGACGCAGGTCGGTCAGCATCCGCAGGTGCTTGCCGCCGCGCCTTATGTCGCCGGACAAGGCATGTTGTCTTACGGGCAAAGCGTGCAAGGGGTGATGG
>JBAVPP010000083.1:0-4104 GCA_049693175.1 Gallionella sp.
AAATAAAGTTAGTATATGTGGTGGCGATGGTCGTGCCGTTGTTGTTCGTATTGACGCTTAGCGGTTCGCGCAGCTCGTGGTTTTACATGCTGGCGATGGCAGGTTTAGCCGGGCTGGGTTGGTACAAGAATCGCACCTTGCGTCCTTTGCTGGTATACACCGTTGCGCTGATAGTTGGATTCGCCTTGATGCACTTGATTGTGCAACTGCCTTTCCTGGCCGGATCGGAAGGCGAGACAGACACGCTCAAGCGTTTTATGAACACCGATACCAACGGTAGTATTCGTTTGTATCTGTGGCGCGAAGCGACCATGATTTTTATGCAATCACCTTGGCTGGGTGTGGGCTTCGGGCAATTTGCCTTCCACCACTTTGAATTGTTGCCGACATTGCAGGCGAAAAATATTGTCGGGCTGTATAACAACGCACACAACGTGATTTTTCAACTCGCGGCCGAAGCCGGGTTGGCCGGTGTGCTGACATTGTTCGCCACGGCGGGTGCGTGGCTGTACGGTGTCAGACGTGTGCAGATGAGCGCGGGACATTGGTGGGGCTACGCGCTTTTGGCCGTTTCGACGATACACAGCTTGTTGGAATATCCGCTGTGGTATGCCTATTTCATTGCTGTGCTGGCATTTATGCTGGGCGCGTTCGACGAGACAAAATTTACTTTGGCGTTGCGCAAAACCGGACGTATTTCATTGGCATTGATCTTGTTGATGAGCTGGTGGACCATGTTTCAACTGCAAGCGGATTATCGCCAACTAAAAACGGTTTTAAGTATGCAGCCCGCCTCGCCTCAAGATGCGGCGGACAATTCCAAGCGTATTCTGGACGGCATGGTTGCCCTGCGCGGCAGCTTGTTGTTGACCCCGCTGGTGGAGTTTTTTATCAGCTCTTACACCGACATCAGCCCGCCGCAAATTAAGGAAAAGTTGAGCTTCAATAACATCGTGATGCACTACATCCCGACCGGAGAAGTGACGTATCGTCAAGCCCTGTTGCTGGCGCAGGACGGGCAGTTGGATGCCGCCAAGAAGCTATTCGAGCAGGCCATCTGGAATTATCCGGGCAACGGAAACATACACGGTTTGCTGATGGCGTTGGCGGAAAGAGACCCGGCGCATTTTTCAGCCTTATTAGAGTTTGCCAATCAAAAAGAGCAGGAGCACGCAAATGCAGTTCGTAACGAGTAATTTTTTACCCATTTCTATCGCCGTTCTCAGCGGCATCATGTTGTTATGGTCGATGTTCGGCAACCGCTTTCGCGGCGTAAATGATGTTGATGTTGCCGCCGCTTTGCAATTGATTAACCACAAAGACGCTTTTGTGCTGGACGTGCGCGAGCCGAGTGAATACAACAACGGACATCTGTTAAATGCAAAACTGTTGCCGCTGGGCAAGTTGAAGGAGCGCATCGGCGAGCTGGAAAAACACCGCAACAAACCGATGCTGGTGGTGTGCCGCAGCGGTAATCGCTCCGGCACAGCTTGTGCGATTCTTGCCAAAAACGGTTACACGCAAGTATACAATCTGGCGGGTGGCGTGATGGCATGGCAGGGCAGTAAAATGCCTTTGGAAAAATAACCATGGCAAAAGTTTTGATGTATACCACGGCGGTCTGTCCCTATTGCATACGCGCCGAACAATTGTTGTTGCGCAGGGGCGTGACGGAAATCGAAAAAGTGCGCGTCGATTTGCAACCCGAATTACGCGCGGCAATGATAGAAAAAACCGGACGACGCACGGTGCCGCAAATATATATCGGCGATCAACATGTGGGCGGATACGATGATTTGGCCGCGCTGGATAGGGCGGGAAAACTGGAGCCACTTTTGGCTAAATAAAGGAAAAATGATGAGCGAAACAACCAACACCACGCAGCCTGTTTTTAGTATGGACAAAATTTTTGTCAAAGGCATTTCTTTGGAGATGCCACACGCGCCGCAGATATTTTTGGAGCGCGAAGCCCCGCAGATTGATGTGCAATTGCATAGCCAGGCGGCAGCGGTTGAAGAAGGCGTGTATGAAGTCGCCGTGACCACGACCGTGACGGCGAAAGTGGCGGGCAAAGTGATGTTTCTGATTGAAGTGACCCAGGCGGGCATCTTCCAAGTGCGCAATGTTCCGAGCGACGAGATTGAACCCATACTCGCGGTGATGTGCCCGAACATTTTGTTCCCATATTTGCGCGAAGTGGTGTCGGATGTGTCGGTGCGCGGCGGTTTCGCGCCGGTGCTGCTCAATCCGATTAATTTCGACATGATCTACCAGCAACAAAAACAACAACAGAGCGAAGCTGCGACGGCGACCACACACTAAATGTTGGTTCGTTCACTCTATCGTTTGGTTTTGATGGCGGCTTGCCTCGCGGCAAGTGCGGCACAGGCGGTTGACTATGTGTCGGTTTCCGCGAAGCACGCGATCTTGTATGACGCGCCTTCCTTGCAGGCAAAAAAACTGTTCGTTGTGAATCGCTACATGCCATTTGAAAGCGTGGTGAGTTTGGACGCGTGGGTGAAGGTCAGAGACCGCAAAGGTGACATGGCGTGGATAGAAAAATCCGCGCTGTCTTACAAGCGATATGTGTATGCGGTTACTCCCGTGGTTGATGTGCGCAAGGATGCCGACGTGTCGGCGACCAGCGTGTTGCAGGTGCGCCAGCAAGTCGCTTTGGAGTGGCTGGAATCGACCGGCACAGGCTGGCTGAAAGTGCGCCATCAAGATGGCGTGGTGGGCTATGTAAAGCAAACCGATGTGTGGGGCGACTAGCGTGAATATCACCGTACTCGGCGCGGGTGCGTGGGGAACGGCTCTTGCTATCAGTTTGTCCGCACACCATCGCGTCACCTTGTGGACACGCAACGCCGAACAACTTGCGGCGATGAAATCCCAGCGCAGTAATGCGCGCTATTTGCCCGGTCACTTACTCCCCGAAAATCTATTACTCGAGCCAAACTTGAGCCGTGCGCTGGACGCTGCGGAATTGGTGATTTTGGCCGTCCCCGTCGCTGGTTTGCGCGAGACTTTGCAGCAACTCGCCACGCGTAAAAAACCGCTGGCTGTGATTTGGTTATGCAAAGGTTTTGAAGCCGATACGGGCAAGTTGCCGCATCAAGTCGCGGCGGAAATCTTGCCCGAAAATTTCATGCGCGGCGTGTTGTCCGGCCCCAGTTTTGCGCAGGAAGTCGCGCGCGGTTTACCTACCGCCTTGACCTTCGCTTGCAACGATGAATCGTTCGCGCGCAGCACCGCACAAGCCTTGCATCATCAGCGTTTGCGCGTCTATGCGAGTACCGATGTAACCGGTGTGGAGGTCGGCGGCGCGGTGAAAAACGCACTGGCAATCGCCGCCGGGATTTGCGACGGTATGGGCTTGGGTTTTAACGCCAGAGCCGCGCTCATCACCAGAGGGCTGGCTGAGATTGCGCGCTTGGGTGTGAAGCTCGGTGGGCGCGCCGAAACGCTGGGTGGTTTGTCCGGCGCGGGCGATTTAATTTTGACCTGCACCGGTGATTTATCGCGCAATCGTCAGGTCGGTATGCTGCTCGCAAAAGGCCAAACCTTGCCTGAAATTTTGCAACACTTGGGTCATGTCGCCGAAGGGGTTTATACCGTCCGCGAAGTGCGTCAACTCGCGCAAAAATTAGGTGTGGCGATGCCGATTTGCGAGGCGGTGTATCGCATTATTTACGACCATATTCCGGCGAGTGCAGTGATTGCTGAATTGTTGAGTCGAACGCCGAACTCGGAGTTCGGGTCACTCCCGACAAGCTAAACCGCGCCTAAAAATCCATTCTGCCGCCAGGCTTCAAACACCGTCACCGCTACCGTGTTGGACAAATTCAAACTGCGATTATCGGGCAACATGGGCAATCGCACGCGCTGGGTTGAGGTGAATTGTTCCAACACGTCGGTGGGTAGACCGCGACTTTCCGGGCCGAACAAAAATGCGTCACCGGCGTGGTAAGCCAGTTGGTGAAAGGCTTGCGAGCCTTTGGTGGTGAGCGCGAACACGCGCCGCGCGTCGAATGCACATAAACAACTTTCTAAATCTTCATGCACTTTAAGCGTGGCGAACTCGTGATAGTCCAAACCGGCGCG
>JBAVPP010000084.1:0-3190 GCA_049693175.1 Gallionella sp.
AGAAAAAGCAGTGCATCGCTCTAGCTAAATCCTAAATCCCAGTTCCTGCCTTTCGGTGTAAAATCCGCGCCCTGTTAAAAACATCGCTCGCAAAAGGAAATAGCATGTCCGGTTTCAAAAATATCAGCGTCGCAGAATTACAAATCTTGTTACAAAATAATCCGCCGCGTTTGGTCGATGTGCGCACCGATGCCGAAATTGCGCGCGGCAAGATTCCGCAGGGCGATGTGTTGCCTTTGCATCTGATTCCGCTGCGTTTGCACGAGATGGATAAGACTGCCACCACCGTTTTTTATTGCCAGATGGGTGGACGTTCCGCGCAAGCCGCCGCGTTCGCCGCCGCGAATGGATTTGCCGATGTCTACAATTTGCAAGGCGGCATCACCGCGTGGGCACATGCCGGACTTCCTATCGTATGAGTGACTGCAATGTCGAGTTAGACGTGCGTCAGTTGGCGTGTCCACTACCGATACTGCGCGCCAAAAAATCGCTGTCCACTATGGTCAGCGGCGAGGTGTTGAAAGTAGTGGCGACAGACGCGGGTTCGCCCAAAGATTTTGTGGAGTTCTGCAAAAATACCGGCAACGAACTGCTGGCTTCGGAAGTGAATGGCAAGGAATTTATTTTTCTGATACGCCGTCGTTAATTTTTACCCCAACTTGTTCCTCTGCACCTGTAACTGCGCCAGTGTCGCGCCGAATTCTTCCATGCGTTTTTTCTCTTGTTCGATGACGGCGGCAGGGGCGCGGGCGACAAAGCTTTCGTTGCCGAGTTTGCTTTGCGCTTTGCTGATTTCGTTAGTCAGGCGCGCAATTTCTTTATCCAAACGCGCACGTTCAGCCGCGACATCAATTTCCACTTTCAGCATCAACTTAAAATTACCGACGATGGAAACGGGGGCGTCACCTTCCGGCAACTCTGCGAGCACTAGCACTTCGCTCAGTTTGGCGAGGCTGCTGATGTAAGGCTTGAGCGCGTTCAACACCGTCGCATCACCCGCCGCAATCAGTGGCACGCGAGCGGCGGGCGACAGATTCATCTCGCTGCGCAAACTGCGGCACGCGGTGACCAGTTCTTGCAACAGCGCGATGTCGGCAATCGCTGCCGTATCAATTTTGCTCATATCCGCTTTCGGATAAGTTTGCAGCATGATGGAAACCCCACCCTCCGCCCTCATCATGTCAGGGGAGGGAACTTTATTCGCGAGCGGCGCGACTGATTGCCAGAGTTCTTCAGTGATGAACGGGATGATGGGATGCGCCAGACGCAAGATGGACTCCAGCACGCGCACTGAAGTGCGGCGGGTGGCGCGCTGTTGCGCCTCGTTGCCATTGCTCAACTGCACCTTGGCCAATTCCACATACCAGTCGCAATAAGTGTTCCACACCAATTCGTAAACCGTGCGTGCCGCCATGTCGAAACGATAGTCGGCAAAGTGTTGCGCCATCTCGGTTTCAGCTTGTTGCAATTGGCTGATGACCCAACGATCCGCAGCGGAAAATTCCAGCGGCAAAGATTCATCTTGTCCTACATCTTTACCTTCGCAATTCATCAACACAAAGCGCGTGGCGTTCCATAATTTATTGCAAAAATTGCGATAACCTTCGCAACGCTGCATGTCGAATTTAATGTCGCGTCCGGGCGAGGCGAGTGACGCGAAAGTGAAGCGCAACGCGTCCGTGCCGAACGCGGCGATGCCGTTGGGGAACTCTTTGCGCGTGCGTTTTTCGATTTGTTCCGCTTGCTTGGGGTTCATCAATCCGGTGGTGCGTTTTTTCAGCAAATCTTCCAGCGTAATGCCATCGATTAAATCAATCGGGTCGAGCACATTACCTTTGGACTTGGACATTTTTTGTCCTTCCGCATCGCGGATTAAGCCATGCACATACACATCCTTGAACGGGATTTTTCCGGTGATGTGTTTGGTCATCATCACCATGCGCGCCACCCAGAAAAAGATGATGTCGAAGCCCGTCACCAACACCGATGAAGGCAGGTATTGTTTGACGAATTCGTTTTGTGCGTCGAATGGTTTATCCATCTCCCAATCCAGCGTGGAGAACGGCCACAGCGCGGAGGAGAACCATGTGTCCAGCACGTCGTTGTCGCGTTTTAGATTGCCTGTGTAGCCCGCTTCTGCCGCGATTTTTTTCGCATCAGCTTCGTCATGTGCGACATAAACTTTTCCGTCATCACCATACCATGCGGGTATCTGATGACCCCACCAAAGCTGACGCGAGATACACCAATCCTGAATGTTGTTCAGCCACTGGTTGTAAGTGTTCACCCAATTTTCAGGATGGAATTTAATCTCGCCGGATGACACACATTCCAACGCTTGCTCAGTGATGCTCTTACCGTTGTCGCTAGGTTTGCTCATGGCAACAAACCATTGGTCGGTCAACATCGGTTCGATAACCACACCAGTGCGGTCGCCACGCGGCACTTTCAATTTATGCTTTTCGGCTTTTTCAAATACGCCCGCCGCTTCTAAATCTGCGACGATTTTTTTACGCGCATCGAATCTGTCCATGCCGCGATATTGTGTGGGTGCAAGGTCGTTTATTTTGCCTTCCAGCGTCAGCACAGAAATCATTTCCAGCTTGTGGCGTTGCCCCACCGCATAGTCGTTGAAGTCATGCGCGGGCGTGACTTTAACCACGCCGGTGCCGAATTCTTTATCGACATAATCGTCGGCGATGATGGGAATATTTCTATCGCACAGCGGCAGTTTTACTTGCTGACCGATGAGATGTTGATAGCGTTCATCTTCGGGATGCACCATCACCGCCACGTCGCCCAGCATGGTTTCGGGGCGTGTCGTCGCAACCACCAAATGTCCGCTGCCATCCGCGAGCGGATAGCGGATGTGATACATAAAACCGTCTTCTTCTTCCTGCACCACTTCCAAATCGGACACCGCTGTACCGAGTTTCACGTCCCAATTCACCAAGCGTTTGCCGCGATAAATCAGGCCTTCGTTGTACAGACGCACAAATGTCTCCGTGACGGTTTTGTTCAGCGCGGGATCCATGGTAAAGCGTTCGCGTGACCAGTCTGGTGATGTGCCGAGACGACGCATTTGTTGCGTGATTGTGCCGCCGGAATATTCTTTCCACTCCCAAACCTTCTCGATAAATTTGTCACGTCCCAACTCATGGCGTGAAATGCCTTGCGCATCGAGCTGACG
>JBAVPP010000085.1:0-3121 GCA_049693175.1 Gallionella sp.
CCCTTGGACGTGGAAACAATGGCGATACCCAAACCGTTCATCACGCTAGGAATCTCACTGCTACCCTTGTAAATACGCAAACCCGGACGGCTGATGCGCTGGATCTTTTCGATCACCGGACGACCGCTGTAATACTTAAGCCCGATTTCCAGATTAGCTTTTCCGCCATCACTTTTAACCACGCTATAACCATCAACATAGCCTTCGTCTTTCAACACTTCAGCAATCGCCACTTTCATTTTCGATGAAGGCATACTCACTGTTGCTTTTTCCGCCATCTGCGCATTACGAATGCGCGTCAACATGTCGGAGATTGGATCACTCATACTCATATAATTCTCCTACCAACTTGCCTTAACGATACCGGGAATCTCACCGCGCATAGCGAACTCGCGAACCTTGATACGACCCAGACCAAACTTCCTGAACGTACCGCGTGGACGACCAGTCAGCGCGCAACGATTACGCAGACGAACCGGACTTGAATTGCGCGGAAGAGCCTGCAACTTGGCGCGTGCCGCAGCGCGCTCCTCGTCACTCAACTTGGTATTATCGATTGCCGCTTGCAACGCTGCACGTTTAGGCGCGTACTTCGCAACCATGTCACGACGTTTTTGCTCACGATTAATAACTGCCATCTTAGCCATTAGTCTGCTCTCATTTCTTTAAAGGAAGTTTGAATGCCAACAACAAAGCTTTCGCTTCTTCGTCGGTCTTCGCGGAAGTCGTGATGGTGATATTCATACCACGCAAAGCATCGACCTTTTCGTACTCAATTTCAGGGAAAATGATTTGCTCTTTCACGCCCATATTGTAGTTGCCGCGACCATCGAATGACTTGCCGGAAATACCACGGAAGTCACGAATACGAGGAATCGCAACCGAAATCAGGCGATCCAGAAATTCGTACATGCGCTCTTTGCGCAAAGTCACTTTACAGCCAACCGGATAACCTTCGCGAATCTTAAAACCCGCGATAGATTTTTTCGACAAAGTCACCACAGGTTTTTGACCCGCGATTTTTTGCATATCGCCAACCGCGAAATCCATTACTTTTTTATCCGCAACAGCCTCGCCCACACCCATGTTCAGCGTGATTTTTTCGATACGAGGCACTTCCATCACAGACTTATAACCAAACTGCTTCATCAAATCTTTAGTGACTTGATCTTTGTAAAACGCATGCAAACGAGCCATGTTCTAATACCCCTTAAGCGTCAATTACTTCGCCGTTAGATTTGAACACGCGCACTTTGCGTCCATCTTCCAACGTTTTAATTCCAACACGATCACCCTTCTTAGTCGCAGCGTTGAAAACTGCCACGTTAGAAATATGAATCGGCATTTCTTTTTCGATAATACCGCCAGCCATACCCTTCACAGGATTCGGCTTCTGGTGCTTCTTGACCTTATTGATGCCACCCACCAACAAATATTCACCCAGCACGCGCAGCACATTGCCGCGATTACCTTTGTCTTTACCTGCGATCACGATAACGTCATCGTTTTTCTTAATCTTGCGCATGATTTTCCTCTGTCCGATTCGGAATCGCTTAAAGCACTTCAGGTGCCAACGAAACGATCTTCATAAACTTTTCGGTACGCAATTCACGTGTGACCGGCCCGAAAATACGCGTGCCAATAGGCTCCAGCTTGGCATTCAACAATACAGCCGCATTGCTATCAAACTTAACCAAAGAACCATCACTGCGACGCACACCTTTGGCTGTGCGAACCACAACCGCGTTATACACCTCACCTTTTTTAACGCGACCACGCGGCGCAGCATCTTTGATACTGACCTTGATCACATCACCAACGGATGCGTAACGACGCTTAGAGCCGCCCAAAACCTTAAAGCACATTACCGAACGCGCACCGGTGTTATCGGCCACGTCTAAAACTGTTTGCATTTGTATCATTATTTAATCTCCAACTTATTCCGCCCACAGCGGCCAGTTTTGGAACCCGTAAGGGTTAGGTCGCCGCGAGCGGCGATGAAACGAAGCCGCGCATTATATTCAATTGCAGAAAAGATGCAAGCAATAATTGCAATTAAATTGCCGCACCTTTTACCAACAATTTGGATACGCGCCAGCTTTTAGTTTTTGCCAATGGACGGCACTCTTCTATCATCACCTGATCGCCGGTATGGAACTCGTTAGTCTCATCATGCGCGTGGTATTTTTTAGACACGCGGACAATTTTTCCCAACAATGGATGTTTAACTTTACGCTCAACCAAGACAGTCACAGTCTTGTCCATTTTGTCGCTTACCACCGTACCATTCAAAGTACGTTTAAGTTTAGCTTCGCTCATTTCTGGGCTTCCTTCTGTGTCAATACCGTTTTGATACGAGCAATGGTGCGACGCACTTTGCGCATCTCGCTGGTATTGGTCATTTGTTGTGTGGCAACTTGCATACGCAAGCCGAACTGCGCTTTAGTCAAAGACAGCAATTCAGTTTGCAATTCAGTTGCAGACTTAGCTTTAAGATCAGTCGCCTTCATATTAAGTACCTACCTGTCTAACGACGAATGTTGTGGCCAACGGCAATTTTGCCGAAGCCAAACGGAACGCTTCACGCGCCAATGTTTCATCAACGCCATCCATTTCGTACAGCATTTTGCCAGGTTGAATCTCGGCAACGTAGTACTCAGGATTACCCTTACCATTACCCATACGAACTTCAGCGGGCTTTTGCGAAATAGGCTTATCCGGGAAAATGCGAATCCAGATACGACCACCACGTTTGATGTGACGTGTCATCGCACGGCGAGCCGCTTCGATTTGACGCGCTGTCAAGCGACCGCGAGCCACGGCCTTCAGACCGAACTCACCAAAACTGACTTGATTGCCGCGAGTCGCCAAGCCAGTGTTGCGGCCTTTTTGCTCCTTGCGGTACTTTCTTCTAGCTGGCTGTAGCATGTTTAGCTCCCGACTTTCTTACTTTTTTCTCTGGCTCTGCCGCTACTGGCGCAGCCGCTTCTTGACCGATTTCACCCTTGAATACCCACACCTTAACGCCAATGATGCCGTAGGTTGTTTGGGCTTCAGAAGTACCGTAGTCAATGTCCGCACGCAAAGTATGCAATGGCACACGACCTTCGCGATACCACTC
>JBAVPP010000086.1:0-1537 GCA_049693175.1 Gallionella sp.
GTTTTAACCAGTCCAAGGTCGGCGGTGAAGACCAATCGCTCAGACGGAATATGGAAAGCGTACAGCGTGTCGGTGTGCGATAAACCCAGATACAACGCGCGAATTTCCACGCCGCCTATATTCAAAACCGTGTCGCCAGAAATGTAGCGCGTCGGTGCAAGCACACCGTCATGCTCGACCGCGTTCCAATAGGTTGGACACTTTTCGTGCGCGATGATATTTTGTGGTGAGAGTATCGCGCCGCCCTTGGTGTGATCCAAGTGGTAATGCGAATAAATCAGCGTGTGTACTTTTTTGCCGGGGAAATTTTTGTCCAACTCCAGCTTGAGCGCGCTCGCCATCGCGGCGTTCATCGGGTCGATGACCACCAGCCCGTCATCCGTGTTGATGATTAAATTGCGATACCAATTCCATTTAAAGGTATAGACCTTGTCGCTCAATTTCTCGAATTTTGTGCCGTCGATTCCGTCACCGTGGAAGTAAGGATCGACCGTGCCCATCACGGTTTTGAGGACGAATGGTTTGGGGCTACAGCCCGTAGTTGAAACCGCGACTACGGCAGCAAGTGCGACAACGAGGAGTTTCTTGTTCATGGTGATTTCCTTTTTAGTGAGGGTTAAGCAAGAGCTAAATTTTTAGGAGCAACGGGTTCGGTGTGCAGCAATTTCCAAATCGAAATAAGGTGAAACCACAACCATAAAGGTGCGGGCAAAAATACGGCATACATCATGCTGTGATGCGGGGTGATGCTGGGTAGTAGCAACAATGAGAGCGTGCTCGCCACAATCAAAATATCGAGCAAGCCAAACAGATTGGCGAACCAAGCGCGACGTAAACCGTGTTCACCTTTGAGCAAAGTGAATGCCGCGACCAAGCCTAAAAATCCGGCAGAGATATGCGTCCAACCATCGACGATGCCGAACTCTGGCGGTAGTACGCCGACGCTGGCTTGCGTCAGAAAACTCGCGCCGAAAAATACGCGTATGCCCTGCAATAACAAAAGCTGTTCTTGACTAAGTCCGAGCAAGACACGGCGTACCGGTGGAATAAAAAACAACAACGCGCCGACTGCGCCTACCGCGATAAATATGATGCTGAGAAAGGCGATGCCAGAAATATCGGGCGGGAAAATACTGTGTGTCGATAGCCCCAAATGCAGCAATCCTAACCATACAAACAATCCCAGCCCTATGCCGAATAGCGGCTTACCGGATGTGCCGATGGAGATCACCCACAGCGTGTAAATAATCATCATGCAGTCCAAACCTATCATCAAATAGGCAGATGTATCCGCGCTCATTTCAATTCCTCCTTGTGCAGCATTGTCAATTTGCGTGCGGTATTGCACGATGCGCATCTTGGCGGAATAAATGGTACGATTGAACATCAATAATCTATAAATGATAATCAGTAGTATCAATATGGACAGGCTTTCTCCGCTATTTGCCAGATTTACTTTGACCGCCCGCGTGTTTTATTCGGGTAATCCTTGTGGCACGTTTGATTTTAGTGACACGCAAGGTGCGGGCTATTTACA
>JBAVPP010000087.1:0-1749 GCA_049693175.1 Gallionella sp.
CCGCTGCGCAGTAAACGCGATTGCTCGCCCTTGTCCATGAATACATCTATCGCTTCGGCGAGTTTCAAAGTGGAGCGGCTGGGTGCTTCGGCCGGCATGTTCTGACGGTGTATGCCCATCACCGATGCGGAACTGTTGTACGGGTCGCTGCTGCCGATGAACGCGTGCGATTTATCCGGGAAAAAAATATGCAAACGCGGCAGATGATGGAGTTTGTAGGTCGCATCTTTTTCGGTTGCCGAAAAACCGTCCGCGAGTTTTGCTTGTTCGTGCAGCGCGGTTTCCAACAACGGTTGGAAGCGGCGCGTGAACGCGCTCAAAGTCTTGCCGTCATTGGTGTCCGGCACTTCCAACCATAACGCGCCAAAAGTGTTTGGCAAGTCGGCGATGGCGGCGAGTAGCGGGGTCAGGCGGTCGCGTTCCGGCAACTCCGTGACGATATATTCCAGACGTATCAGTTGACGCGCGAATATTAACTCTTTGTAGTTCAGCGTGTGTTCGTTAAGCGTGATATGCACATAGCCGCTCTCCGCGAGAATGGCGGGTTGCGCCACACCAATGATGGGACGTTGTTGCTTGGCATGGCGCAACGCTTCTTGCGCGCAGTCTTGCTCGAAGCCGGGACGGCAATACAACAGCCAGTGAGTGAGTGCGGGTGTGGACATGGTGTGCGATTCTGATAGTGGTCGCGCATCCGGATCTGGCCGGATGCGCATAGGCAGGCATTATACGAGACGTTGCTAGTCGCGCCGATTTATTGTAGTAGCGGGGCGGAAGCGGCTTTGGTGCGTACCTTGTGATTGAAACGCTCGCGGTCGATGATGAAGCGTTCGTGCGTGCCTTGCGCAATCATATCCACGCCGTCGTCGGCTTCAACTTCAAAGGTCACGCGTCGTCCGTCGATGGCGACGATTTGCACTTTTGCCGTGACGATCATGCCGGGTGGGGTGGCGGCCAAATGGCTGACGTTGATGTGCGTGCCCAGCGATTGTTCCATCGGCCAATCGAGATGCGGGTTGAGCGCGCTGATGCACGCCCATTCCAAAAATCCCACCATGAATCCGGTGGCGAACACTTCCGGCATCTCCTGAAATTCGGGTGATTCGGGATACAGCGACGGCACGGTTTTGTTGTCCGGCACGCGATAGCTGAAGCTGTGCTTGATGCCGGGTTTGAGTGTGTCTTTCAAGATAAACTCCCTGATGGTCGTGGATTGAATCGCCGCACAAACTGTACGGATTTGCGCGGTTGAGGTCAATGGGGAACTAGGATTTAGGAACTGGGATTTTGGATTTAGTTAAAAGCGGTGCAGTGGTTTTCCCAAATCCCAAATCCTAAAACTCCCTGTGTTAAACTCCGCGCCTATTTTTTGCAGGTGTGGTGATGAGTAAACGTTACGATTTAATCGTGTTCGATTGGGATGGCACGGTGATGGATTCGACGGCGATTATCGCCGGTTCGATACAGGCGGCGTGCCGCGATTTGGACTTGGTCGTGCCTAGCGACGAGGCGGCGCGGCATGTGATAGGGCTGGGTTTGCAGCAGGCGTTACGTCATGCTGTGCCGGATTTGCCGGAGGACAAGGTCGAACCGCTGGTGGCGCGTTATCGTCATCATTTTTTATCACAGGATGACGCGATTCCGTTGTTTGACGGCGCGCGCGAAACCATTGCCGAATTGCATGAGGCGGGTTACAGCTTGGGTGTGGCGACCGGCAAAAATCGCAACGGTTTGGAGCGCGCGCTGACC
>JBAVPP010000088.1:0-6049 GCA_049693175.1 Gallionella sp.
CATTGAGTCGCATCACCATCAAACCCGCGCAATTATTGGGCGTAAAAATGGGACATTTGACCCTAGGCGCGCACGCCGATTTATGCGTGTTCGATCCGCAAGCGGTATGGAAAGTTGAACCTGCCGCGCTAAAAAGCCAAGGCAAAAACACCCCGTTCAACGGTTACGAAATGCAAGGTAAAGTGCGTTACACCTTGCTTGATGGACAGCTCGTTTTTAATCAATAAATAATCCGTCATTCCCGCGTAGGCGGGAATGACGAACTACAGGAATAATTAACATGAATCCACTTTTAGATTTCTCCGGTCTGCCGCGATTTGCGCAGATTAAACCTGAACATGTCGCACCTGCGATAGAAAAACTGCTCGCCGACTATGGCGCGTTGATTGCGAAATTATTGGCCGACGATGCGCAGCCGAGTTGGGCAAATTTTGTCGCGCCTATGGAAGATGCGAACGAGCGCGTGTCGCGTGCTTGGGGGCCGGTTGGGCATTTGAATGCGGTGATGAATTCGCCGGAATTGCGCGAGGTGTATAACGCCACGCTGCCTAAAATCACCGCTTTCTACGCCGAGCTGGGGCAGAACCTCGCGCTGTTCGAAAAATTCAAAGTGCTGCGCAGCAGCGATGAATTCACCACGTTGAGCGATGCGCGCAAAAAAATTATCGAAAATGAATTACGCGATTTCCGTTTGGGCGGTGCGGAATTAGCGGACGACAAAAAAGCCCGGTACTTGGAAATTCAAGAAAAACTATCCGAATTGTCGTCGCGCTTTTCCGATAATTTATTGGATGCGACCAACGATTACACGCTGCTCATCACGGACAAAAGTGAATTGAGCGGACTGCCGGAAGATGCGCTGCAAGCGGCGGCTGATGCTGCAAAAGAAGCTGAAAAACAAGGCTGGTTGTTCACCTTAAAAGCCCCGTCCTATATGCCGGTGATGCAGTTCTCAAATAATCGCGCGCTGCGTGAAAAACTGTATCGTGCCTACAGCACGCGCGCCTCGGAATTCGGCAAAGCCGAGCAAGACAACAGCGCGTTGATGAGTGAAATTGTGCAACTGCGCGGCGAGGAAGCGCGCTTGTTGGGCTTCGCCAATTTCGGTGAATTATCGCTCGCCGCGAAGATGGCGGACACACCCAAACAGGTGGTGGAATTCATGCGCGAATTGGCGCAACGCGCGCGACCATTCGCGGAAAAAGATTTGGTTGAGTTGCGCGAATTCGCCCGCAAAGAATTGGGTTTGAACGAACTTAACTCTTGGGACATCAGTTACGCCAGTGAAAAATTGCGTGAGCAACGCTATGCGTTTTCCGAACAGGAAGTGAAACAATATTTTCCCGAAGACGCGGTATTGCCCGGCATGTTCAAAGTGGTCGAAACCCTGTATGGCTTGCAAATCAAGGCTGCCAAGGCGGAGCTGTGGCATGGGGACGCGCGCTTTTTCGATATACGCAGCGCGCAAAATCGTCTGGTCGGACAGTTCTATCTCGACCTGTATGCGCGCAACAACAAACGCGGCGGCGCGTGGATGGATGATGTGATTGGCCGTCGTCGCAAGCCTGCCGGAATGCAAACGCCGGTGGCATATTTGAACTGCAATTTTGCAGCACCGGTCGGCGGCAAACCTGCCGTGTTCACGCACGATGAAGTCATCACGCTGTTCCATGAATTCGGTCACGGTCTGCATCATTTGCTTACCGAAATCGAAGACCTCGCGGTGTCCGGCATCAATGGCGTGGAATGGGATGCGGTGGAATTGCCCAGCCAGTTTATGGAAAATTTTTGCTGGGAATATGCGGTGTTGCAAGACATGACGCGACAGGTTGATACGGGTGAAAAACTGCCGCGCGCGCTGTTCGACAAAATGCTGGCGGCGAAAAATTTCCAGAGTGGTTTAGCGACCCTGCGCCAGATAGAATTTTCACTATTTGATATGTTGATGCACAGCGATTTTGAGGCGGGTGGCGGAAAATCCATTCTTGAATTGTTGGATGAAGTTCGCGCCGAAGTGGCAGTGTTGATTCCGCCCGCGTTCAACCGTTTTCCGCATAGTTTCGCGCACATTTTTTCTGGCGGCTATGCGGCGGGTTATTACAGCTACAAATGGGCGGAAGTGTTGTCCGCTGACGCTTATAGTTTGTTCGAGGAAAACGGCGTGCTCAATCCCGATGTCGGCGCGCGTTTTCGTGCCGAGATTCTGGCGGTGGGCGGTTCGCGCGGCGCGATGGACTCCTTCACCGCCTTCCGGGGTCGCGCACCCAATATCGACGCGCTGTTACGCCACAATGGTTTGATTGAAAACGCCGCATGAAAATCGCGACCTGGAATGTGAACTCGCTGAACGTGCGCCTGCCGCATGTGTTGGACTGGCTGGCGAAAAATCCGATAGAAGTTTTGTGCTTACAAGAAACCAAACAACAGGACGCGGATTTCCCGCGCGAGGCTTTATTAGCGGCGGGTTATCACAGCGTATTCATCGGGCAAAAAACCTATAACGGCGTGGCGATTTTGAGTACGTTGCCTATCGCAGATGTGCAGTTCGGCATCCCCAATTATGAGGATGAGCAAAAGCGCGTTGTCGCTGCGACCATCAACGGCATACGGGTGGTGTGCGTCTATATTCCCAACGGTCAGGCGGTCGATTCGGACAAGTATTACTACAAGCTAGGCTGGCTGTCCGCGTTGCGCGAGTGGTTGCGCGAGGAATTAACGCGCTATCCCAAACTGGTGTTGCTGGGCGATTACAATATCGCGCCGGAAGACCGCGACGTGCATGATCCGGTGGTGTGGATGGGCAATATTTTGGTCAGCGAAGCGGAGCGCATTCAATATCAAAACATCGTCAAACTGGGTTTGGTGGATAGCTTCCGTTTGTTTGAACAGGCGGGCAAAAATTTCACTTGGTGGGACTATCGTATGATGGCGTTCCGCCGCAATCACGGCGTGCGCATCGACCATATTTTGATTAGCGAGCCGCTGGTCGCGTTGTGCAAAAGTTGCGTCATCGACCGCGAGCCGCGCAAAAAAGAACGTCCGTCGGATCACACACCCGTCATCGCGGAGCTCGCCGTTTAGCGCGTGGCGATTGAACCTTATCGGAAAAGTCCGCTCTGAGTTGCGGCAGTTCCGGGGTGCTGTGATAGCATCGCGTTTGTGGTAACTATAAATTAACGAGTTGAAAGGTTGAATAATATGAAAAAGAGTTTATCGGCAATATGCGTGTTGGCGTGTTTTGCACAACCCGCGCTGGCGGCTAATATCAACGTGGGCAATTTGACCACGGCAGATTTTCTTAATTTCTCGCAAGACATGGGCGCGGCGTTAAGCTACAAAGCCGCGACTCCCGCCGCGTCATTGGGCGTGACCGGTTTTGATCTGGGCGTGGAAGTCACCTCCTCGCAATTGCAAAGCTCGGCACTGTTGCAAAAAGCGGGCGGTCCCAGCACAACATCGTTGGTCGTGCCCAAGCTCTCGCTAGAAAAGGGTCTGCCTTTTAACATCGACGTGGGCGCGTTTTATACCGCGATTCCCACCACTAACATCAGCTTGTACGGCGGTGAATTGCGTTACGCGATTTTGCCCGGCGGCATCGCTGAACCAGCGGTTGCGGTGCGCGGCGCGTTCACCAAATTATCCGGCGTGACGGGTTGGGATTTGAACACGAAGAGCTTGGATGTGTCGATCTCCAAAGGCTTTGCCATCCTGACTCCGTTTGCCGGTGTCGGTAGCGTGTGGACCAACAGCACAGCGAGTGCCGCAGGTTTGGCGGTATCCGATTCGTTCCGTCAAAATAAAATATTCGTCGGCGCAAATGCCAATTTTGGTCTGGCGAATTTCGCCGTCGAGTATGACAGAACCGGCTCAGTGCCTTCTTACACGGCCAAGCTGGGATTCCGTTTCTAAATCAAAAACCGTGTAACGCGTGTTTTGATTTGAAATGTAACGATGCCTCTGATGAAAATCGGGGGCATTTTTGTTTTGTGATGAGCACCTGAAACGAGGATTGCCATGAATAAATATCTGCTGATTGTATCGTTAATATTGAGCGTCACTGCCCATGCCGACCCGAGCAAATGGACCGATGCGAATGGCGAAGTGCATTACTCCGATCATCCACCGGAAAACGCGCAAGTTAAAAAATTACATTTTGAAGATATGGGCGGCACACCTCCGGTGGACAATATTTACGCGCCAAAATCGACCAAGGAAATGGAAGCCGATTTCCAGCGTGCCAAAGACTTGCGTGACAAACAGGCGAAAAAAGAAGAACAGGCTCGCGCGGATGCTGCCGCCAAACAGGCCAACTGCGCAACGGCGCGCAATAATCTAAGCGTCATGCAACAGAGTCGGCGCATGTTCAGTACCAACGAAAATGGCGAGCGGATTTATCTGGACGACGACCAAAGACAACAACAATTAGATGCCGGACAACAAGCGGTGAGTCAATTTTGCAACTAGCCGTTTGCGCCGAACATCATGCGTTTTGCCACGAATTTTTTGGCGAATGGCAAACAGTCCAATGCCGATAATGCGGCAGCACGGCTGGCACTCAGCACGGGCATATCGTTGGAAAACAAGCGCACCAAACTGTCGGTAAAACGTATGCCTGATTCGCGGTCGGGGCGGCGTTGTTTGCGATAATTTGCCAACATCGCTTCCGCGCCAAGTGCTTCGGGCGCGACATCTAAAATCGTCTGTGCCAAATCCCATGCGTCGCGCAAGCCCATATTAAAACCTTGACCCGCCACGGGGTGCAGCGTCTGCGCGGCATTGCCCAGCAACACGACATGCGGCTGCGGTGTTTGCTGCGGCGCGCGTTTCAAGCCGAGCGGAAAACAAGTGCGTTTGCTCACCGTCAAAAATGTGCCGACGCGTTCGCCAAAATGTTGCTGCAACTCGCGCAAAAATTTCGCGTCGTCCCAATCCAGCATTTCTTGCGCGGTTTGATGCGGCGCGGTCCACACCAATTCGTAGCCATCTTTGAACGGCAACAAGGCCAGCGGTCCTTGCGGGGTGAAGCGTTCAAAGGCAGTGTCAGCAAGGGCTGCGGAGCTGGTGACGTGACTGATAAGCGCGGTCTGACCGTAATCCCTCACTTCCGGCGGGTGTTGCGCAGCCAATAATTTTCCGCCGTCTGCGACCACTGCAAGCCGTGCGCGTAGCGATTTTTCAATGCCATTTTGGCGATACGCAATCATCGCCGCGTCAGATTCGCCGCGTAGTTCGGTCACTTGCGCGCCGTAGTGAATCTGTGTGTCGGTGACGCGCAAGCCCTGCTCCAATATGGCTTGCAGCGCGGGATACGGCAACACATAACCCAGTTCCGGCACATTCAATTCCGCCGCTTTTAACATCGCGCGACCGAAACTTTTTTGCTGCGAAATATGAATGGTGCGTATGGGCGACACCTCGCGCAGCGAGTCCCAGACTTTTAATCTATCCAGTAACAGCCTGCTGCCATACGACAAAGCTAACGCTCGCGCATCCTGACTGGCAAGATTTTCCGCACGCGCTTCCAACACGCAAATGTTTAAGCCGCTAGCGCGCAAAGCCAGAGCTAACGCCGCGCCGACTGGACCGCCGCCGATAATGGCGACATCGTAATCGGAGGTATCAGTTTTTTCGCTCATATTTTTCTCACTTTATGTTTCGTTACTTGCTTCACTGCGCCGACTTCCTTTACTTCCGATAACGCCAAATGGTTTGCCTTGCTCACCACGCGCTTGCCGCTTTTCGCCTCCAGTGCTTTGCGCGCATCGCCGGCTATCGTGCCACCTTGCTTGGCAGCCAAGGCATTTCCAGCAAAACCTTGCGCATCTTTTTCACGCGCAATTTCAGTGGTACTGGCTTCACCTAGCATGGAAAAAATTAGTTCCAAATCGGTCATGTGGTCACGCAGATTGTTGCCCGTTTTTACTTTGTCCAATGCCTTGAGCTTGCCGTGTTCGGCGGGCGTTACGCCAAATGTGGCACGGGCGATTTCGGCGGTGAGAATCGCGTACTCTTTACCTTCTTGCACACCGCGCTGATGCCACTCTTCGGT
>JBAVPP010000089.1:0-2383 GCA_049693175.1 Gallionella sp.
GTGCTATCCGCGTTCGCCAAATTACTTGCCACAACATTCAGACGTTGCGACTGCGCCGTCATCGCCGAACCCGCCACATTAAAAATATTGAATAGCGACATGATCTACCCCTGTATGGCCTGCATAATTTCTTTGATATCATCGCTGATGAATTTCACACTTGCCTCGTAACGCAAAGCGTTGTCGGCAAACTGCGCGCGTTCCACATCCATATCCACAGTGTTGCCATCGGCACTGGGCTGTATCGGTTTGCGATACATCACGGGTGCACCCAAAATCGAGCCACCCGCGTTGCCTTGCAAATGCGATGATGCTGTTTGCGTCACTGGCAATTTTGGCGAGCTGCCGGACAGCGCATTTTGCAACGCACTGGCAAAATTGATGTCCTTTGCTTTATAGTTAGGCGTGTCGGCATTGGCGATATTGGAAGCCAGCAACTCCTGACGGGATGCCATCAGACTTAACGCCGTCTGCTGAAAACGCAATGCATCATCCAATTTGCTGACCATCATGCCCTCCACCTAGTTACACCTACATGGACGGCATACTACGACTCTAAGCACTTCCTTTATCTGCCGATTAACGACTGATTTCTGCTTCAATTCCGGCCTCTGTCGCGCGAGATAACACGCACAATGTGCGGCATGAATAAACGCTTTCTTATCGCACTTTTTCTCACCATGCACACCCTCTGTGCTTGGGCGGAAGCGCAAGACCATCAATTATTGCGCGATGCGGTGAGTGCGTTTATCAGCCGCGAAACAGCGGCGACTCCCGGCAAAGTCAGTTTTCAAATCGGCGAACTCGATAGCCGCCTAGTGCTGGCAAAATGCGAAAAACCGGAAACATTTCTACCAACTGGCAGCACGCTATTGGGCAAGACCTCAATCGGTGTGCGCTGCGCCGAAAAAAACACTTGGACTATTTTCATTCCCGTGCAAATCCAAACCAGTGTGACGCTTCTGATTAGCGCGCATTCTTTACCCGTGGGACATGTGTTGGCTGAAGCAGACCTCGCCAGTCAGACCATGGAAATCACCCAGACTGGGGGCGTGATGGATAAACAGACGGTGCTGGGAAAAACATTGAAAGTCAGCATCGGTGCAGGACAAGTGTTGCGTGAAGACATGTTGCGCGCACCCTTTTGCGTGTCGCAGGGGCAAACAGTACAACTCATCACACAAGGCGACCGTTTCGTCGTTCGCAGCAGCGGAGTTGCGTTGAGCAATGCCAGTGAAGGACAAATGGTCAAAATCAGAAACAACGCCGACAAAGTTGTGAGTGGTCTGGCGCGTATCAGCGGAGTGGTCGAAATTATGCCTTAGTCAACATTGATAGCCGGTTGTATTCGATAAGCGCATCAGTTATAAAGGCATCCATCGCCCTAAAGATTTTCATTTATCAACCGATAATGTGGTCAACAAGCCGCAGCAACGGCAATACTTAGACTGAGAGGAATATCGTGAAAATTGATAAAACCAGTAAACCGCTTCCTGCCAGCTCAGTTGGCGACAAATCGCGCGTCGATACCGGCAAAGCCAAAAAATCTCCCGCGCCCTCACCGTCTGATAGCACCAGCGTTTCTCTGGGTTCGACCGCCTCGCAGTTGCATAGCATGGAAAGCAGCATGGCCAACACCCCGGTCGTTGATGCAGGCAAAGTGTCAGAAATCAAACAAGCCATCAGCGATGGACGCTTCAAAGTAAACTCCGCAGTGGTCGCGGATAAATTGGTTGAATCGGTCAAGTCTTTAATCAGTAACAAGGCCTAACCTTGCAAGCAGAAAACAGTAGCAAGATACTCAACGCACTCATCGCCGAACGCGATGCATTGCGCGGTTTTGTCAGCCTGTTGGAGCAAGAGCAAAACGCGCTGGTGGAAAACGACACCGATAAATTGCTGCAACTCGCCGAACAAAAATCCGCCAGTGCCAACGCGTTAACCGAACTCGTTGAAACGCGCCATCACCTGCTACAGCAAACGCTACCCAAACTCAACGCCGCAGCCATACAAACCTGGATGCAGACCAGCAATAAAGCCGCATGGCCAGTGTGGCAAGACTTACGCATATTTGCAGAACGCGCCCGACAACTCAATCAAAGCAGCGGCGAGTTAATCCAATTGAAATTGCGCCACAATCAACAAGCGTTGACGGTGTTGGATAATGCCAGCCAAAAATCCAATGTGTATGGTCCGGACGGGCAACCCAATTTCGCTCCCGGCAGCGGACGACCCTTAGCCAGTGCCTGATACTAGGTAGCAGCGAACTGCCTGACTTAATTTTCACATCAGCCATAGTGATCTCATACGCTTCACACCTCCACCGTTCCCTGCTTTTCGTCGCGCCATCAGCACGGCAAATTCAAACTCCCCCTGCCAAACT